>SLNF01000053.1 GCA_007133145.1 Nitriliruptorales bacterium | reverse complement strand
GCGCCGGCGCTCGCCGACGAGGCGGCCGACCCGCCGCGCGGCACGCACGACCTCCAGGGCATGGGGTCGGCGTTCGGCGTCGTAGGTGTCGAGCAGGTCGTCACTGGCCCGGCCGCGGGCGAGCAGCCCGAGCTTCCAGCCGAGGTTCGCGGCGTCGCGCAGCCCCGCGCCGAGGCCCTGGCCGAGGAACGGCGGCATCTCGTGCGCAGCATCGCCGGCGAGCAGCACCCGACCGCGCCGCAGCGTCTCGGCCACCCGCGCCCGGAAGAGGTAGACCGCAGCACGCTCGACCTCGGCGTCGGGGTCGCCGAGCCAGGAGCAGCCCCAGGCCACCACGGCGTCGACGGCGCGCTGCTCGGCTGCGGCGTCGGTCGGGGTGTCCGGCGCGAGCTGCACCTCGATGCGGTGGCGCCCCCCGCCGGTCGGCACCGACGTCGCGGGCCAGGAGGGGTCGCAGAGCTGCAGGACCCGCGGCGGATGCTCGAGCGGCCGGGACGGCAGGAGGTCGACGACCACCCAGCGCTGGGTGAAGCCGAGGTCGGCGTCCCCGATGCCCGCTCGGCGGCGCACCTGCCCGCCCGCCCCGTCACAGCCGACGAGGTGACGTGCGTGCAGACGGTGGCGCGCACCGTCGGCGGCGACGTCGACGACGACGGCGTCGCCGACCTCGTCGTGGGCGACGACCTCGCAGCCGCGCGCGAGCAGGCCGCGGGCGTCGGCGAGCGCGCGCAGGCGACGTTCGACGTCGGGCTGGTGGATGAGGCTCGAGGCGGGCAGCCCGAGGGGTCCGGGGCCGGGGTGGCGCTCGAAGGTCACGAGCATCCGCCCCGCGGCGTCGAGGAGGCTCATGCCCGCGATGGGCCGGCAGCGCTCGACGAGGTCGCCGGCCCCGGCGTCGGTGAGCACGCGCAGGCTCTCGTCGTCGAGGTGCACCGCGCGCGGCCGGGGGAAGACCTCCTCGCCACGCTCGAGGACGACGGTACGGGCGCCGTGCTGCTCGGCGAGCAGTCCCAGGGTCACCCCGACGGGGCCGCCGCCGACGACGACGACGTCGTAGGCCTCCTCGAGGCGGCTCACGTCGACGGGGGCTGGCCGCGTCCTGGCAGGGCCGGTCGGCTCACGACGTCGCCTCCCCGCCGAGGGCGTCGTGGGCGAGTGCCTCGCCGATCGCGCGGACCCGGTCGGGCTCCTCGACGGCGGCGAGCCAGGCCTCCGGCAGGCTCGCGGCCCCGTCGGCGGCCCCGCGGATCGCCCCCGCCATCGCCGCGATCGTGTCGACGTCGCCGCCGAGGGCGAGCGCGAGGGTGACCGCCTCGCGGACGTCGCCGGCCGCGGCCGCCGCCCAGATCGCCGTCGGCACCGAGTGCTGCGCGGCCACGTCGGTGCCGAGGGTCTCCGCGACGGTGACCAGCGCATCGTCGGCGTCGGCCTCGTGGTCGGCGAGGAGGGCCCGGGCGGTGCGCAGCAGCTCCCCGAGCAGGCGCTGCTGCGCCCGCTGGGCGACGTAGGCGACCTCGTCGGCGCCGAAGCGACCGCGGGAGGTCGCGATCCCCACCGCGGTGGCCTGCGCGACCGCGGCGTCGACGCCGAGCGGGTGGGCGTGGGTCAGTGACGCCGAGCGCGCGGCGACGTCGGCGAGACGCCAGGGCTCGTCGGCCCAGCGCACACCGACCGGTGCGATGCGCATCGCCGCGCCGTTGCCGAAGGAACCGTCGGGGAAGACCGCCGTGGCCGCCTCGTCGGTGGGTCGTCCACGACGCCACTCGTCGACGAGCGCGAGCATGCCGCCGCCGTAGCCGCGCCAGGGCTCGAGGTTGGCGAGGATGCCCGCCGCGAGCGCGCCGTGCTCGACGAGCGGGTGGGCCCTGAGATGCTCGCCGAGCGCAATGGCGAGCTCGGTGTCGTCGGTGTAGCGCAGCGGCGCGGCGGCCACCGCCTGCGCGGCGCGCTCTTCCGCCTTGGCCAACGACGTCGGGCCGGCGCCCTCGTAGGGCGCACCGACGGCGTCACCGAGCAGGGTGCCGAGCAGGGCCCCCGCCCCGGCGTCGACGCGCGAGGCCACGGCACGCGAGCGTGGGTCGTCGGCGGCAGCCACTGCTCAGCCGATGGGTCGGCGCGACGCAGCGGCCGGGTCACACGCGCGCTCGAGGAGCCGCTCGCCCGCCGACCGGGTCACGTTCGTCGCCGTGTCCACCGCCGCTCCCCGCCTCGCACAGCGTGTGGCGACAGGTGCTGTGCCGTCAGGGTGGCGCCTCGGACCTCGCCGCGCGTCCCCGTGGTCGATCCCCCTCATGCGTCGGGGTCGAGGTCGAGGGCCGCGGAGTTCATGCAGTAGCGCTCGCCAGTCGGCTGGGGCCCGTCGTCGAAGACGTGGCCGAGGTGCCCCTGGCACGTCGCGCAGCGCGCCTCGGTGCGCACCATCCCGAGGGAGCGGTCCTCGACGAGCTCGATGCGCTCGGGGTCGATCGGCTCCCAGAAGCTCGGCCAGCCGGTGCCGCTGTCGTACTTCGTCGACGAGGAGAACAGTGGGGTGCCGCAGCCCGCGCAGCGGTAGGTCCCGTCCGCCTTGGCGTCCCAGTACGCGCCGGAGAACGGCGGTTCGGTGCCTCCCTCGCGGAGGATGCGGTACTGCTCGGCGCTGAGGCGCTCGCGCCACTGCGCCTCGGTCCATGCCTGGCCTGCCATCGCTGCCTCCCTGCTCCTCGTCGCGCGACCGGGCCGGCGCGCGTCGTGCCCGCCACGCTACGTCGACCGCCCCGCCGCCGTCAGGGCGCGCTTGTCCCGCCGGTCGGCCCGGCGCCGTCGCGGGAGGGCCCGGCGAGCGCGTCGGGGACCCAGAGCGCCCCTTCGAGGTCGACGACGAGCGGGTGGCCGTCGGCGTCGCCCGCGGCCACGGCCTCGCGGGCGTCGAGCGCGGTGACGCCGAGGGGCCACCAACCCGGCGCGTCGTTGGCGTGGACGCGCGTCGGCGCGCCCGCCCACCAGGCGAGCACGCCCCCGTCGACGCCGGTGAGGGTCGGGGCCGAAAGGGGCGGGGCGCCCTGCCCGGAGCCGAGCGAGCGCCACCCCCGCCAGGGCGTCCACGCCGCCCCGGCCAGACGGGGGGTGCCGGAGCGTGCCGGACCGGCGACGACGACATCGCCGCGCTCGGGTCGCGCGAGCATCCCGGGCGTCCAGCGTCCGAGGACGGGGGCGTGGTCGGGCAACGACCACCCGACCTGCCCTCCGCGGGGGCTGCGGGGACTCGGCCCGAGAGGCACCGCGGTGGCCGCGAGCGCGGCGGGCGCCTCGGCGTCGGCGAGGCCGACGACGGCGACGAGGAGGTCGTCGAGGACGGCGACGGCGTGGACCCGGCGCACCGCCGGCGGCGGGGTCGGCAGCGCCTGCCAACGGTCGAGACCTGGGTGGTAGCGCAACGCGCCCACCCGCCGGGCCCCGCCGTCCTCGAGACGACGCTCGCCGACGACGAGCACCTCGTCGCCGTCGCTCGTCACGGCGAGGCGGTCCCAGTCGGCGAGCGGCGCCGGCCGTGCCGAGCGCCATCGCCCCGTCGCCGGATCGAGCACCGCGGCGGCGAGGTCCCCCGGGCGCTCGACGAGGCTCACGGCGACGACCCGCCCGCCGACGGCGACGAGATGCGGGTCGTGCCACGCCGACAGCGGCGCGGCCGCGACCCTGCGCCACGCCCCGGCCACCGGGTCGTAGGCGACGCCGTCGACGACGCCGTCGCGCTCGCCGAGCACGACGGCCTCGGCGCCGGTCCAGGCCAGACGCGGCGCGGACCCGGGCGCGCCCTCCTCGCCGCCGACCCAACGCCCCCGTGGGACGGTCGGGTCGGGTGGCGCGGGCGTGGCGTCGGCCTCGACGACGAGCCCACCGTCGGCGTTCTCCGAGGCCTCAGGGGCGTCGGGGTCGGAGGCCGCCGGGTCCCCCTCGCCACCCCCGGTGCCGGCGAGCAGCGCCGCGACCATGGCGACGAGCGCGAGCGTGCCGAGCGCCACGGCACCGCGCCGTGGGGCACCGCGCTGCTCGCCCTCCCAGTCGGCCATGCCCTCAGCGTGCCCGATCGGCGCGTGGTTGGCCTCCCCCCG
>SLNF01000315.1 GCA_007133145.1 Nitriliruptorales bacterium | reverse complement strand
CCGCACCGCCGCGCTGCGCCGTGCGGTGCGCGAGACGACCCTGACCCCGGCCGACCTCGTCGCGCCGCTCTTCGTCAAGGAGGGCCTCGCCGAGCCCCAGCCGGTCGCGTCGATGCCCGGCGTGTCCCAGCACACCGTCGCGAGCCTGCGCGCCGAGGCCGCCGAGCTCGTCACCGCCGGCGTGTCGACCCTCCTGCTCTTCGGCGTGCCCGCCCGCAAGGACGCCGAGGGCAGCGAGGCGTGGAACCCCGAGGGGATCCTCCAGCAGGCCGTCCGCGCGCTGCGCGAGGACCACGGCGAGGACGTCGTCGTCGTGACCGACACCTGCCTCGACGAGTACACCGACCACGGCCACTGCGGTCCGCTCGACGCCGCCGGCCGGGTGCGCAACGACGAGGCGATCGCCGGCTACGCCCGCGCGGCGGTGAGCCAGGCCGAGGCCGGCGCCGACGTCGTCGCGCCCTCGGGGATGATGGACGGCCAGGTCGCGGCGATCCGCGCAGCGCTCGACGACGCGGGTCACGCCGAGGACACCGCGATCATGAGCTACTGCACGAAGCACGCGAGCGCGTTCTACGGCCCGTTCCGCGACGCCGCGGAGTCCGCGCCGGCCTTCGGGGACCGGCGCAGCTACCAGCTCGACCCCGCCAACGCCGCCGAGGGACTGCGCGAGGCCCACGCCGACGTCGCCGAGGGCGCCGACCTCCTGCTCGTCAAGCCCGCCGCGACCTACCTCGACGTCGTCGCCGCGGTGAAGGCCGCCACGGGGATGCCCCTCGCGGCGTACCACGTCAGCGGGGAGTACGCGATGGTCTGCGCCGCCGCCGAGCGCGGCTGGCTCGACGGCGACGCGGTCATGGCCGAGACGCTGACCTCGATCCGCCGCGCCGGCGCCGACCTCGTCATCACCTACGCCGCGGGCTGGATGGCCCGCCGCCTCACGGGCTGAGCGCGAGGGGCGCGGAGGACGGTCCGCTGGTCGGGCCGCGTGCGTGCGGTCAGCGGGCCGATTGACCTCGCGCGATTTCAGGATCGCCCTCAGGTGCCGATGATCCTGGTGCCATGAGGTCCACGCCCGTCTCCACCGGTGTGCTCGGCGGCGCACTCGCCGTCGCGGTCCTCGCCGCGCCCGGCGACCGCGCCGCGTGGCTCCGGGTGGCCCTCGTGCTCCTGCCCGCGGCGGCGGTCGTGCTCGGCGTCGCACGGCTGCGCCCGCCCCGGCCGCGGCCCTGGTGGCTGCTCGCCGCGGCGATGGTCGCCTTCGGCGCCGAGTCGGTGCGCCTCATCCTCTCCGGCCCCGGCCTCGCCGTCGACGTCCTCGCCCTGCTCGGCTACGGGTGCATCATCGCCGCCGCGGTCGCCTTCACGGGGTGCCTGCGGCCCGAGGACGGCCGCGGCGGCTCGATCGACGGCGCGATCGTCGGCATCGCCGCCGGCTCGGTCCTCTCCGTCGTGCTCTTCGCGCCCGGCGTGTCCGTCAGCCCCGACGCCGCGACCTCCCACCTCGTGGCCGGGCCGATCACGATGGCCGCCGTCGCCGGGGTGCTCACGCGTTTCGCCCTCGCGATCCCGCGTGGGTGCCCCGCAGCCTGGCTCGTCCTCGCGGCGGCGGGACTGAGCCTGCTCGGCAACCTCGTGCGCACCGCGGCGGTGAGCCTCGGACCGGGCTACGTCATCGGCGGCGCGACCGACGCGCTCATCGTCGTGGCCTACCCGCTGCTGGCCGTGGCCGCCGTGCACCCGTCGATGACCACGCTCGCCGGCGCGACCCCGGAGATCACGCCCGAGCGGGGCTCGCTGCGGATCATCCTCCTCGGCGTCGCGTTGCTCCTGCCGCCGGCGATGCTCGCCCTCGAGCCGCCGGGCCTGGGGCGCTGGGTCGCCGTCGGCGCCGCGGCGCTCGTCAACGTCCTCGTGGTCTGGCGCCTCGCGCGGCTCTTCGTCGAGCGCGAGCGCGCCGCGGCGGCCCTGTCGGCCCAACTGGCCCGCGACCCCCTCACCGGCCTCGCGAGCCGACGGGCCTTCGTCGACGCGCTCGAGCGGACGACGGCGCGCTGCCGGCGCGAGGGCACGGGTCTCGCGGTCCTCTTCTGCGACCTCGACGCCTTCAAGCTCGTCAACGACCGTCACGGCCACGCCGTCGGCGACACCGTCCTCGTCGAGGTCGCGCGTCGCCTCGAGGCCTCGACCCGCCAGGGTGACGTCGTCGCGCGGATGGCGGGGGACGAGTTCGTCGTGCTCCTGCCGGGCGCCGACGCCGAGGTCGCCGGCGACGTGGAGGCGCGGATCCGTGTGGCGCTCGCGCGTCCCGTCGCCGTCGACGGTCTCGTCGTCTGCGTCGGCGTGAGCGTCGGGGTGGCCCACGTCGGGGCCTGCGCCGACGTCGACCCCGGGCACGACCTCGTCGCCGAGGCCGACCGTGCGATGTACCGGGACAAGCGCGGCGAGGTCGTCGCGCGCTGAGCGCCCCCCGTGCCCACGGTGGGCAGTAGCATCGCGGGCCAGGCCCGAGCCCGACGCCCGAGGCGGAGGAGGACACCGCGATGCGCTACCGCAGGCTCACCGACGACCTCGTCGTGAGCGAGGTCGGCTTCGGCAACTGGACGGTGACGACCGGCTGGTGGGGGCAGTACACGAGGGCCGAGGCGATCGCGTTGCACCGCGCGGCCTTCGACGCCGGCATCACGCTCTTCGACACCGCCGACGCCTACGCCGAGGGCTACGGCGAGGAGGTGCTCGGCGAGGCGCTGGCCGGCGTCCGCGACGACGTCGTCATCACGACGAAGTTCGGCTACGACATCTCCGACGAGGCCACCGCGAGCCGGCGCGGCCAGCAGGAGCGCCGCAAGGACTTCGGCCTCGACGCGGTCCGCCGCGCGCTCGACGCCTCGCTGGGCCGACTCGGCACCGACCGCATCGACTGCTGGCAGCTCCACAACCCCCGCCACGCCCACCTCGACGACGACGCGCTCTTCGGCTTCCTCGACGACGCCGTCGCCGCCGGCAAGATCCGCTCCTACGGCGTCGCGCTCGGCCCGAAGATCGGCTGGCGCGACGAGGGCGTCGAGGCGATGCGCCGCCGCGACGTCGCGCTGCTGCAGCTCATCCACAACCTCCTCGAGCAGGACCCCGGACGCGAGTTGCTCGACGTCGCCCGGGAGACCGGCACCGCCGCGGTGGTGCGGGTGCCGCACTCCTCGGGGATGCTCGAGGGCAACCTCACCGCCGACACCGTCTTCGACAAGCACGACCACCGGCGCCACCGCCCCCGCAGCTGGCTGCTCGAGGGCGTCGAGAAGGTCGCGACCCTCGGCTTCCTCACCGAGGGGCGCACGCTCGCGCAGGCGGCGCTGCGCTGGCTGCTCGCCGACGAGGCGGTCGCGAGCACGCTGCCGAACATCTACGGCGTCGAGCAGCTCGCCGAGTTCACCGCCGCGAGCGAGGTCGCCGACCTCACCGACGAGGAGCTCGCCCGCGTCGCCGACCTCTACGCGGAGAACTTCGGCGTGACCCCCCTTGCCGACCAGGAGACGAAGGTGGCCTCGGCCTCATGATCGACCCGACCCCCCCGACCGCATCGTCCGAGGCGCTCTACGAGCGCGCACGCAAGGTCATCCCCGGCGGGGTGAACTCCCCGGTGCGGGCGTTCTCCTCGGTCGGCGGCACGCCGCGGTTCCTCATCGAGGGCAACGGCAGTCGCGTCACCGACGCCGACGGGCAGCGCTACCTCGACTACGTCGGCAGCTGGGGCCCGCTCATCCTCGGCCACGCCCACCGCGACGTCATCGGCGCGGCCAACGAGGCCCTGCAGCGCGGCTCCTCCTTCGGCGCGCCGACCGGGCGGGAGATCGCCCTCGCCGAGCTCATCGTCGAGCGGGTGCCCGGCATCGAGCAGGTGCGCATGACCTCCTCGGGCACCGAGGCGGCGATGGGTGCGATCCGCCTCGGCCGCGGCGCGACCGGCCGCGACAAGATCGTGAAGTTCGCGGGGCACTACCACGGCCACGCCGACGCGCTGCTCGCCGCCGCCGGCTCGGGCGTGGCCACCCTCGGCCTGCCCGACTCGCCGGGGGTCACCGCGGGCGCGACCGCCGACACCCTCGTCGTG
>SLNF01000123.1 GCA_007133145.1 Nitriliruptorales bacterium | reverse complement strand
CCCCGGCGGGCTCCGCGCGGTGAAGAGCGAGCCGCTCGACGGCAGGGGCGCCGGCGGCACGCCGGCGGCACGACCGCGGGCCCTCACCGCCGAGGCGCAGCGGCGACGCGACACGAGCGTCCTGCGCCGCGGGCTGGGCGTCGGCGCGCTCGTGTGGCTGCTCGGCGCGGCGACGCTCGTCGGCGTCGCGCTGCGGGCCGGGGGCGGGGGCCGCGCGGTGCTGCTTGGTCTCACTCTCGCGGGCGCGCTCGCCGTCGTCGTGGTCGCCGCGTGGTTGCTCGTCGCCGGGCTCCTCGACGCCCTCGCCGACCGCCTCCCCGGACGTCGTCGGCTGATGTGGACCGCCGCGGTGACACTCGCGGCCTTCCTCACGCCCATGCTCGTGCTCGGCGCCGCGGGGGTGAGCCCCACGTGAGCGGTGAGCACACCTGCGTGTCGTGCGGCACCCGCTTCTCCCTGCCGGCGTCGGTCGCCGAGCGCTACCCCGGGTGGGTGCCGCCGCGCTGCCGCGACTGCCACCGACCGGCCGAAGGGGGCGGCGCCGCGCAGACCGGCGGCCGCGCCGATCGGACGGGGGGCGGCGGTGCGAAGCGGGCGAGGGGACGCCGGGGCGGCGCGCGCGAGGACAACCTCACCGTGGCCGAGGTCCTCGAGCGCTACCACGGCGGCCCGACCGACGGGGTGTTCACCGACGGCAGCGCCCACCCCAACCCCGGGCCGGGCGGCTGGGGGGCGGTCTACGTGATCGACGACACCGTCGTCGACGAGGCCTGGGGGCACGAGCCGCAGACGACGAACAACCGCATGGAGCTCACCGCGCTCATCGCCGGCTTCGACCTCGTGCCCGAGGGCACCCCCGCGACGATCTACACCGACAGCCGCCTCGCGGTCGACACGATCACGAAGTGGGCGCCGTCCTGGCAGCGCCGTGGCTGGCGGCGCAAGACCGGGCCGGTGGAGAACGTCGACCTCGTCCGTGCGCTCTTCGAGCGCGCGCAGGCCAGACCCGAGGTGCGGCTGGAGTGGATCGCCGCGCACACGGGCGCGCGTTGGAATGAGTACGCCGACGCGCTGTCGACGGCCTACCGCCGCGAGACCCGGTGAGCACCCCGCTGCGCGTCGGGGGGCAGGGCCGGGGGCGTCGCCTGCTCGTCGCCGCCGGCACGGTGCTCGCCGAGCCGGCCTCCTCCCGTGCGGTGCTCATCGATGGCGACCGGATCGCCTGGGTCGGCGCCGACCCTTCGGAGGCACCGCCGCACGACAAGGCCGTCGATCTCGCCGACGCCTGGCTCGCCCCGGCCTTCTGCGACGCCCACGTCCACGCCACCGCCGCCGGGCTCGCGCTCGACGGCCTGGCCCTCGCCGACGTGCGCGGGGCCGCCGACCTCCTCGCCCGGGTCCGCGCCGCCCCGCCCGACGCCGATCCCGTCCTCGGCGGCGGCTGGGACGAGACGACCTGGCGCGACCCGGCGCTGCCCGACGCCGACGATCTCTCGCGCGCGGCGAGCGGCCGTCGGGTGCGCCTGGCCCGGGTCGACGGGCACAGCTGCCTCGCGGACCGTCGCACGAGCGAGGAGGTGGCGGCCACCGTCGCCGAGGGCGTCGAGCGTGACGCCGCGGGCCGGCCCACCGGCCGGCTCATCGAGGAGGCGAGCGAGGCGGCGTGGACGCGCCTGCGGGCACGGCTGGGGCCGGCCCGGCTGGCCCGCGCCCGCACGGCCTTCGTCGCCGATGCCGTGGCCAAGGGCGTCGGGGCGATCCACGAGATGGGCCACCCGGCCCTGTCCTCCCTCGAGGACGCCCAGGTGTGGGCTGCCGACGGCGGGGGTCTCGACGTCACGGTGTGGTGGGCCGACGCCGACCCGTCGGTCGCGCTCGCCGCCGGGTTGCGTCCCGGTGGCGACCTCTTCGTCGACGGCTCGATCGGTAGTCGGACCGCCGCGACGAGCGCACCGTACGACGACGGTGGCCGTGGCCGTCTCCTGCTCGACGAGGAGGCGGTGACCGCCCTGCTCGTCGGGGCGACCCGCGCCGGGGTGAGTGCCGGGGTGCACGCGATCGGCGACCGTGCCATCGGCGTCGTCGTGGGGGGTCTGGAGCGCGCCGCCGCCCAGGTCGGAGAGGCCGCGCTGCGAACCTGCCGCCATCGCGTCGAGCACCTGGAGCTGGCGAGCCCCTCCCAGATCGCCGCGCTCGCCCGCTACGGGGTCACCGCGAGCGTGCAGCCGGCCTTCGACGCCCTCTGGGGTGGGCCCGACGGGCTCTACGCCGAGCGCTTCGGCCGCGCCCGCGCCCTCGCGAGCAACCCTCTCGACGACCTCGACGCCGCGGGGCTCGCGCTGGCCTTCGGCAGCGACGCGCCGGTCACCCCCGTCGATCCCCTCGGCGCCGTCCTCGCGGCGACGCGCCACCACGGCGGGCACGGCCTGACGGCTGAGCGCGCGTTGACCGCGCAGACGGTCGGGGGACGTCGCGCCGCCGGACAGGACGATGCAGGGCTCCTGCGTGTTGGCTGGCGGGCCGATCTCGCCGTACTCGACGGCCCCCCGATCCCGCTGCGCGAGGGCGAACCGCCCACCTGTGTCGCGACGATCGTCGCCGGGCGTGATCTCACCGGCGCGCTCGGTGATCACGCTGCGTGACGTCTCGTGCTCATCGGGTCATGACCTGCGGATTCCCTGCATCACCCCAGGTCAGCGCCCTATGGCAGAGGGTGCGAACGGTTGACGGTGGCGCAAGACCGACTCTACAGTCGCCGCCGTGGCTCGGGCGAGTGGCCAGCCACACGCACCACGACGGGCCCCGATCGATCCGATCGGAGCGATCGGGGACTCGGTGCCGACGCTTGCGGCATCGTTGTGCCGTCCGTGGCATCGCGGCAGTGGAGGGTCGACTGAGGAGGTCGGCCGGCCCCTCCCGCGCGCTCAGTAGAGAACGGTCGCCGCGACCCGTCGCGTGGGGCCGGTGCCAACGGCGCGCAGGGTGGGTGGCGACCGGGTGGCCAGGCCGCCGGGTCCTCCTCTGACCGCGATGTCGCGGGGGGTGCGCAGGGCTCCCGCGGCAACGCGGCGGCGGGCGGGAACACCGCGCCGGCCCCATGCGTTGCGAGCCGTCGACGCAACCCCTATAACGCCGCAGGACGCACGCGGCAGAGCGCTGCGCCCTGGCGAGGACTGGGAGCCATGCCGACACCTGACGACCTCGGCGACGAGGAGTACGACGACCTCGGCCAGATCGATGAGCTCGACGAGCTCGAGGGCTCGGTGACCGCCGTGGACGGCGAGCTCGACGAGGCCGACGAGGCCGACGACGCCGACGAGGACGACGCCGACGACGACACCGACGTCGAGAGCGAGGATCCCGACGTCGACGAGCTCGACGACGACGCCGCTGACGAGGAGGAGGAGAGCCTCGACGTCATCCTCGCCCGCGAGCAGGACCTCGAGGAGGAGTTCGCCGGCGTCGGCTCGACCGAGCGCCGCGCCTCGCCGACGAGCACCCCGGCGGGCGAGGACGAGTTCACCTGCCGCTCGTGCTTCCTCGTCAAGCGAACTGCGCAACTCGCCGACGCCGACGAGATGATCTGCCTCGACTGCGTCTGAGCACGGGACCGATCCGGTGAGCCCTTCGGCGCCTCCCCCGCTGTGGGCACGTGCCCTCGCCGCGGCCGTTGGCGGCGGGCTCACCGCCCTCGCGTTCCCGCCGGCCGCGCTCGCCGTCGCGGCCGTGCTCGGTCCGGCGCTCGGCCTGTGGGCCGCGGGGGTCGCGTCGCGGCCACGCGAAGGTGGGCTCGTCGGGTTCGCGTGGGGGCTCGGATTCGGGTTCGCGCTCTTCACCTGGGCCCTCGAGCTCCACGTCGCCGCCTACCTCGCCCTCGCGCCGGTGCAGGCGGTGTTCTTCGCCGTCCTCGGTGCCGGGGTCGCCTGGCTTGCGCCGCTGGGTCCGGGATGGTGGCTCGTCGGCACTGCCGGGCTGTGGACCCTCGTCGAGGCGCTGCGCGGGCGCGTGCCGCTCGGCGGCTTCGAGTGGGGCCAGCTCGGTCTCGCCCTCAGCGACCTGCCCGTGCGGCACGCGGCCGCGGTCCTCGGCGCCCTGGGCGCGACCGGCCTCGTCGCCGGGGT
>SLNF01000038.1 GCA_007133145.1 Nitriliruptorales bacterium | reverse complement strand
GTCCGAGGGGGACTGAGCGCGACCTCGGTGGTGAGGGCGTCGTGCGAGGAACTTGAGGCGCCGGTGGCTGGTCGCCGCCGCCCGGCTGTGGACGGCGGCGACCGGCGTGGTCGTCAGTTGCTGCCGGTGAGGCTGCGCATCGCGTCGAGCGTCGCGTCGGTGATGACCGCGGAGCCGCCGACGGCGCGGATCCGGTCGATGTCACCGGCGTTGGTGGCCAGCCAGTCGCGACTGGCCTGCGACCGGTCGAGGTCGAGGCCGTCGACGAGCAGGAGCACGCCGCCGGCGTCCTGCGCGACCTGCGGGGCGGTGGCGCCCACCACCGGCGCGGCCGCGAGCGCGTCGGGGAAGTTGCGGCCGGTGGCGATCCACGTCGTCGACGGGTCCATGCCCGCCGCGATCGAGGCATCGGCGATGTCGGCGGAGGTCTCCCACCGGTCGGCACCGGCCAGACGCTCGGTGCGGCTGCCCTCGCCGGCGTCGATGACCGCCTCGACCTCAGGCGAGACCACGGCCTCGCCGCCGACGATCGTGACCTCGCTGCGGCCAGCCAGGGCCGCGGAGGTGTCGGCGGGCAGCTCGTCGGTGTCGGTGAGCAGGATCGGCGTCCCGGTGAACGCCGCGAGCGCCGAGACCGCCACGGCATCCTCCCAACCGCGGTCCGGGTCACCGATGACCCGACCGCGTGCGACGTAGGCCGCGTCGGTGTCCTCGAGCTCATCGGCGATGAGGCTCGCGGTCTCCCAGCGGTCGGCGCCTGCGTAGCGCTCGACGTCGAGCCCTTCGGCTTCGAGCTGCGCCTCGACCGTGGGTGACAGCGCGGCGGTGCCGCCGAGCAGTCGGGCCTGCGAGGCCCCGAGCCGGTCGATCTCCGCCAGGGTGGCCGCCGCGAGCGAGCCGGGGCTGCTCAGCAGGATCGGCGCCTCGAGCTGCGAGGCCAGCGGGGCGCCGGCCAGCGCGTCGGGGAAGTCGTCGCCACGGGCGATGAGCACGGTGTCGGCCTCGTCGAACTCCTCGGCGAGACCGATGGCCGTCTCGAACCGGTTATCACCGGCGACACGGTCCTCGTCGTCGTCCTCGACGGCCTCGCCGAGCCCACCGGAGCCGTCGATCGCGAGCAGCCACTCGGAGGTGCGGTCGGCGAGGTAGATCGTGCCGTCGTCGTCAATGCCGCCGACTCTGAGGCTGCGGAACGAGATCTCGAGCTCGGGGTCGCCGAGGTCGGCTCGTGCGGCCTCCTGGGCGGCGCTTTCGTGGAACCACCAGGCCCTCTGCCCCTGCGCGTCGTGCTTGATCAAGTCGTCGGCGATCGCGCCGGGGGTGATGTTGGCGAGGCTGTAGAACGCGCCGTCGGCGTCGACAGGGGCGACCGAGTCCCTGCTGACGACACTCGGTCCGGCGCTGAACTCGCTCTCCCACTCGGTCGCGCCGGTGGCCAGGCTCAGCCCCGAGATCACGCCGCGGCCGTCGGGCTGGACGTGGACGACGTCGTTGCCGAGGGCGAGGCGGCCGGGTTGGCTGCTCTCGGGGAAGCGCTCGAGCCAGGTGGGCTCGTCCGGCAGGCCGTTGCTGATGTCGTAGACGGCGACGAAGGCGTCGCTGTCACCGGTCCAAGGGCCGACGACGAGCTCGTCGTCGCCGGTGAGCATGAGCTGCCAGCGGCGGTAGTCGGTCGCGGCGATCGGCTCGTCGTCGAGGTCGGCGTCGAAGTCAGGCGCGGGGGCGTCGGTGCTGCTGCGCAGGTCACCGTCGGCGAGGCCGAACTCGAAGATCTCGTGGGTGCCGTCGCCACCGTCGTCGGTCCAGCCGACGAGGTAGACCGCGTCGTCGCTGGCGACCACCGGCCGTGGGAAGAATCGCCCTGCGCTGCTGGCACCGCCGCGGCTGACCCCGACGGTGCCGTCGAACGGGGCCTCGCCCTCGTCGAAGCTCCAGGCGATCTCGGGCTCGTCATCGGCGATGTCGACGACGGTGAACTCCTCCGGCGGGGCGCTCGGGGTGAAGTCGGGCCCGCTCGTGCCGCCGGGCAGCACGAGCCACTCACCACCGTCGCCGTCGCTTGCGAGGTGTACCGAGCCGGTGCCGCACGCGGCGTCGACCTCGAGACGGGTGCCGGCGATCTCCGAGCCGTCGGTGAGGTCGAACGCGACCACCTCGTGCGCACCATCGTCGTTCGTGTCGGCCGGGTGCAGCCACACGCGGTTCTGGGAGTCGATCGCCGGCTCGCAGAAGGACGTGCCGAAGCGGTCGTAGACGTCGGGGATCTCCCAGAGGACCGCGCCGTCGTCAGCATCGACGCCGATCACGCTGCGGGAATCGGTGACGTTGTTTTGGGCGCGCAGCACGAGCGTGCCGTCGGCGGCCACCGGCATCCCGTCGCCTTGCCTGCCTGTCGCGAGGTTGTAGCCCTCGGGGGCCTCGTCGGTCTGCACCTTGCTGTAGTCGACGAACCACTTGTAGCCCGGGTCAGCAGGCCCGCTCGCGCCCGAGCGCCAGGTGTTGGCCTGGTCGGAGAGGTACTGCGGCCAGGCCGCCGCGTCGGGTTGCGCGGCCGCGGGCGGACTCAGCGGTGGCGCGAGCGCGGCGGCGAGCGCAACCGCCGCGACGAGCGCGAGGGCCCGGCGCCTCGCGTGGTGGGTGATGGCAGACATCTGCGCTTCTCCTCTCTTGGCCGCCGCAGCGGCCGGCTTCGGCGCACATGTCGGCAAGCCCCCTTGCTGGCGCACCGTGGCCAACGACCGGCCCGACGCGTCGGCCCCCGACCCTGTGCGCGGCGCCGGGTGCAGTCCCCCTGTCCCCGGCACGCGGGATGGACAGCCGTCAGCATACGGTCATCGACGCGGTAAGGGAAGCAGCGTTCGGGGATGACCGCGCGCTGCCGTTCGGACGGTGGCATCGCACGGGCTGTCGGGGGGACACTCTCAGCGTCAGGGAGGCCAGTGTCGGCTCGCGGCCACACGACGCGCCGCCCGGCCCACGACGGCGACGCGGTGAGCCGAGCCCGACCTCCACCGCCACGTGGGCTGCGCAGGTGCCAGCCCGCTGAGACCCGGCCGCGCCGCGACCGTCTCGCAGCGGGGAACGCCTCGTCGGTGGACCGAGCCCTCGGCCTGCTGTTCGCTCGCTCTCGCGCAACAGGAGGAGCCATGGCTGCATCCCTGTCCCGTCCGTCCTCGCGCATCCTCGCCGCGCTCGCCGCAGTGGCGATGGTGCTCTCGATGGTGGTGCTCGCACCATCAGCGCTCGCCGACGAGCCCGACGTCATTCGGGTCGCTGGCCAGAACCGCTTCGACACTGCCGCGCAGGTCGCGGCGCTGACCTATGACACCGGCGCCTCCGACGTCATCGTCGCCGCCGGCTTCAACTTCCCCGACGCGCTGGCCGCCAGCGGCATCGGCGGCCTCGTCGACGCGCCGATCCTGCTCGTCAACGACGCCCGCGACGAGGCGACGTCGTTCACCCTCGCCGCGCTGGCCGACCTCGACCCCGACACCGTGCACGTCGCGGGGGGCACCGCTGCGGTGAGCGAGGCCATCGAGGACGAGATCGCCGCGGCGGGTGACTGGGCGATGAACCGCTTCGCCGGGGCGGACCGCTTCGCCACCGCCGCGCTCATGGCCGACGTGTTCGAGCCGGCCGATGTCGCGGGCAGCACCGCGATCGTCGGCACCGGTTTCGTGGCCGCCGACTCGCTGTCAGCGGGTCCGCTGGCGCACGCCGGTCCGCACCCGATCCTGCTGACCCGCTCTGACGCCCTACCCGAGGCCACGGCGGAGGCGCTGGAGGACCTCGAGGTTGACACCGTCCTCGTGCTCGGCGGCACCTCCGCGGTCAGCGCTGCGGTCGTCGAGGCGATCGAGGCTCTCGACGGTGTCGCCACCGTCACCCGCCTCGCCGGGGCCAACCGCTTCGCCACCGCCGTCGACATCGCCGGCGCGGCGCCGTTCAGCGGCGGCGAGCGCGTCATCCTCGCCACCGGTTTCGGTCCCGGCAACGTGCCGGCCGACGCGCTGGCCGGCGGGCCCCACGGTGGGGTCTTCGGCGCCGAGCTGCTGCCGATCAACGACGTGCGCGACGAGCTCCCCAGCGAGATCGCCGCCTACCTCGCCGCCAACGCCGCCGGCATCGACGAGATCGTCG
>SLNF01000021.1 GCA_007133145.1 Nitriliruptorales bacterium | reverse complement strand
TCGTCACCGGGGATGACGGTCGGGAGTACTGGTACATCCACCTCGGTGAGCAGGACGGGCCAGCGTCGGGCGCCTACGCCGAGGGGATCAGCTGCGGCAGCCGCGTCGAGCGCGGCGAGCACCTCGGCTACGTGGGCTCGTCGGGCAACGCGAGCCCGAGCGCCCCGCACCTCCACCTCGAGATCCACGACGACGACGTCACCGACCCCTACGGTGACCCGCGGATCAACCCCTACTTCAGCCTCCGCGACGCCGAGGCGCGCGGGGACTTCCCCGGCGCGGAGCGCTTCGACCCCTACGAGCTCGAGGACCAGGTCACCCAGCGCCTCGCCGGCCCCGAGCGTGTCGCCACCGCCGTGGAGGTCGCCCAGCAGTACTGGCCCGACGGCGCGGCCGACGTCGTGCTCGCCACCGGGCGCGACCACGCCGACGCCGTGGCCGGCACCGCCCTGGCCGCCGGCCTCGACGCCCCGCTGCTGCTCGCCACTCCCACGGTGCTGCCCGAGGCCACGCGTGAGGAGCTCGAGCGCCTCGCGCCCGACACCGTCTGGCTGCTCGGGGGCCCGGCCGCGCTCGGCTCGGAGGTCGCCGAGGCGGTCGAGGGGCTCGGCATCGCCACCGAGCGCCTCGACGGGCCCGACCGCTTCGGCACCGCTGCGGCGATCGCCGAGGAGATCGGCGAGGTCGACGAGGTCGCCCTTGCGCCGGGGCACCCCGCCACGGGGGCCGAGGCCTGGCCCGCCGGGGTGCTCGCCGGGGCGTTGTCGCGCAGCGGCGAGCCCGTGCCGTTGCTGCTCACCGGCGACGACGGCCTGCCGGAGGCCACGGCCGAGGCGCTGGCCGACTCCGGCGCCGAGCGCGCGGTGCTCCTCGCCGAGGACGGCGCGACCGCGCCGTCGCTCGCCGACGCGATCGCTGCGGAGGTCGACGAGCTCGACGAGCTCGGCGGCGAGGACCGGTACGAGCTCGCCACCGGGGTGCTCGCAGCCGCCGGCGGCGGGTCCGGTTCGCTGTTGCTCGTCACCGGCGGGGACTTCCCCGACGCGCTCGCCGCCGGTGCCGCCGCGGCGCGCAGCGGCAGCGCCCTCGCGGTGCTGCCCCCGACCGACCTCGACGACGCCCCCGCGATGGTCGACCACCTCGCGTCGAGCGCCTACGATGCGGCCATGCCCATCGGGGGACCCAACGCGCTCGCCAGCCACGTCGTCGTGCGGGTGGAGGAGCTCCTCGCTCGGTGACCCGTGGAGGAGCCCTCGGCGCCGCGCTGGCCGTCGCGCTGGTGATCGGCGCGCTCGTCCCCGCCCCGTCGTCGACCGCGCGTGCCGCTGACGCCGACGGTCCCGTCGCCGGGCCGCCGCGCAGCGAGGACGGGTCCGCCGGCGTCGTGGTCTCGGCCTTCGTCGAAGGGCCGGCCGGGCCGTCGATCGAGCGCTACGAGGCCGCCGACGACGCCGAGGCACGCACCCTCGTCGCCGAGCTCGAGGCCCGCGACGACGTGGTCGCCGCCGACGTCGCCGCGGAGGTCCGCAGCCACGCCGTCGACCCCAAGCGTCCCACCCAGTGGGGCCTCGACTTGCTGAACGCCGAGCAGGCCTGGGAGCTCGCCACGGCGGAGGGGACGACGATCGCCGTGCTCGACTCCGGGGTCGACGGCAGCCACCCCGACCTCGTCGGCGTGCTCGGCGACGGCTACGACGCCCTCGACCCCGACGGGGATGGAACCTCGGACACCTCCGACCGTGGCCACGGCACGCGGGTCGCGGGGGTGGCCGGCGCCGAGGTCGGCAACGGCATCGGCATCGCCGGGATGGCGCCCGGCGTCGAGCTGCTGCCGGTGCGCGTGCTCGACGACTTCGGCGAGGGCGACGGCGCGAGCATCGCCGACGGCGTGCTCTGGGCCTCGGGGCAGGGTGCCGACGTCATCAACCTCAGCCTCGGCGGGGTCGGCCGCGACGGGGTCCTCACCCTCGCGATCGAGCACGCCCGCAGGCAGGGCTCGCTCGTCGTGGCCTCGAGCGGCAACAGCGCCGAGCGCGGCAACCCCATCGTCTACCCCGCGGCGGAGCCCTCCACCCTCGCGGTCGGCGCGGTCGGCCAGGACCTCGGGCGTGCGCCGTTCTCGAGCTACGGCGACTGGCTCGACCTCGTCGCCCCCGGCACGTCGATCACGACGACGTGCCCGATCGGACTCACGGAACGCTGCACCGACGGGTACGACCTCTTCTCCTCGGGGACCTCCTTCGCGGCACCGTTCGTGTCGGGGACGGCGGCGCTGCTCGCCGCCCGGCACCCGCGCGCCCTGCCGAGCCAGCTCGCGTGGCGGTTGAGCGCTACGGCGTCGCCGTTGCCGGCACCTGACGAGGAGGTCGGCGCCGGCCTCGTCGATCCGCTCGAGGCGCTCTCCGCCGCCCCGGAGCTCGGCTGCCGCAGCGACGAGCCCCGCAGCGTCGTGCGCGCCTACGACGTGGGCCGGGTCGAGACCGCCGTCGCTGTGGGGTGCACCCACTGGCGGCAGGGCGCCACGCGGGAGGTCGTGCTCGCCACCGCGCGTGACTTCCCCGACGCCCTCGCCGGGGCGGCGCTGGCCGCGCGGCGTGACGCGCCCCTGCTGCTGACCGAGCGCCGACGGGTGCCGGCCCACCTCGAGGAGGTCCTCGTCGACCTCGGCGTCGAGCGGGTCCACCTCCTCGGCGGCGAGGCCGCGGTCGAGGCGGCCGTCGCCGACCTGCTCGAGGAGCGCGGGGTCGAGGTCACTCGCCTTGCCGGCCCCGACCGCTACGCCACGGCAGCGGAGATCGCCCGCCGCGCGGCCCGCAGCAGCGTCGACGAGGTCGTCCTCGTCAGCGGGGAGGGCTTCGCCGACGCCGTCGCCGCGGGCGCGTTCCAGGGCGCGATGCCGGGGACACCGGTCCTGCTCACCCGCGCCGACCGGTTGCCCGAGGCCACCGCCGAGGCGCTCGTCGACCTCGAGCCCGACCGCGTCTTCGTCGTCGGGGGCGAGCGGGCGGTCTCCGAGTCGGTCGCCGCCGAGGTCCGCGAGCTGGGACCCCGCCTCTCGCGCCTCGCCGGTGCCGACCGCTACGCCACGAGCGCGCTCCTCGTCGGCGGGCTCGGCGTCGAAGGCCCGCTGCTCGTCGCGAGCGGGCGGGACTACCCCGACGCGCTCGCCGCCGGCGCGCTCGCCGCCCGGCTCGGCGGCCGGCTGCTGCTCGTGCCTCCCGAGCGCCTCACCGCCGATGACCCCGCGGTCGGCGTCGTTCGCGGTGCCGGCTGGGAGCGCGCGGAGATCATCGGCGGGCCGGCGGCGGTCAGCGACGCCGTCCGCGACGCGTTGCGCACCCTGCTCAACTGAGCGCGGCATGCACGACACCGATCGCCCGACCCTCGGCCTCGTCCTCGGCGGCGGCGGCGCCCGTGGCCTGGCGCACATCGGGGTGCTCGAGCGACTCGAAGCGGCGGGCCTCGCCCCCGACGTCCTCGTCGGCGTGTCGATGGGCGCGATCATCGGGGCGACCTACGCGGTGCGGGAGGACTGGTCGCCGGCGCTGCGCGAAGAAGACTGGAGTCGCCTGCCGGTCGTCAACGAGGCGCTCGAGGGTGACCTGCCCCAGCGCGCCTCCGCCTACGGGCGGACGCTGCGCCGGCTCGCACCGACGATGACCCACTGGACGCCGAGCAAGGGCTTCAGTGAGGACGCGCGGGCCACGCTCGTCGACCTCATGGGCCCCGAGGCGACCTTCGCGGACTGCCGCCTGCCGTTCGCCGCGATCGCCACCGACCTGCGCGCCGGTGAGCGGGTCGTCCTGCGCGAGGGGTCGCTCAACGAGGCCGCGCTCGCGAGCGGGTCGATCCCTGGGCTCGCCCACCCGGTGGAGTGGGACGGCGCCTCGCTCGTCGACGGGGGCTTCAGCGACCCCGCGCCGGTCGACGTCGCCCGCGACCTCGGCGCCGAGGTCGTCGTCGCCGTGCACGTGGGCCTGCCCGCCGGTGAGGAACCCGCGGAGAACTGGTCCGGCGCGATGCTGCAGGCTCTCGAGGCCGGCCACCGGGCCTTCGCCGAGTCGCGCTTCCGTCACGCCGACCTCGTGCTGCGCCCGGCGTTCTCCTCGCGCACCCGCATGCTCGACTTCTCCGCCGTCGCCAAGCTCGTCGCCGTCGGCGAG
>SLNF01000303.1 GCA_007133145.1 Nitriliruptorales bacterium | reverse complement strand
GTCTCCACCCGGCCCCCTCGCGTCCGGCGTCCCCCTGCCCACACCGTCGGCCGGTGGGCCCTCCGGCTTGACCGTGCCGTCCGAGAGCCCGCTGATCGGCTGACCACCAGCAGGCCCACCGCGCTGAGCGCGACAGGGGTGCGCCGACGGTGGGCCGCCACCCCCTGGGCCGAATCGCTGGTTGACGGGGCGCTACCCCGCGGCGCGGAAGCGCTCCCAGCGCTGCTCGAGGAACGCCGTCGACGGGCGCTGCGCCCGGCTGGCGGGCACGACGCCGAGGGAGGCGCCGTGGAAGCCCTGGAGCCCGTGGATGAGCATCGGGCCGTCGACCTCGGCGAGGATGTCCTCGCGGATCGCGATCCGCAGGTCGGGCCGCACCTCGCCGTGGACGGCCTGGCGCTGGCGCACCGCGTTGAAGCAGGCGGTGCGCGCCCGCTCCTCGAAACCCTGACTCGCCATCGCCACCTCGCCGGCAGCGTAGCCGAGGCGTGGGCGAGGTCAGGCGCTGGCGCCTGAGACGCCCGATCTGCGAGCGTGGAGGGCGCGCAGGGCAGGGGAGGAGGATCGGTGGCGGAGCTGTACTGGGGCACGACGAGCGACTTCGTCGAGCAGGCGACGCAGAACCGCATCGCCGAGACGCTGCGCGCGGCGTTCTTCGGCCAGCTCGGCCATGAGCCCTCGCCCTCCGAGCAGCGCTCGTGGCGCAACTCGCTGCGGGCGCTCGCCAACGCGCTGCGCGCCGGTGACCTCCTCGACCACGGCCTCCTGCTGGAGTTCCAGCTGCCGCTGACCTCGCGGCGCATCGACGCGCTCGTGACCGGCGTCGGCCACGACGGCCGCCCCGCGGCGGTCCTCGTCGAGCTCAAGCAGTGGGACCACGCCGAGCTCTCCGAGGTCCCCGACTGCGTCGCGGTGCCCTACGGGGGGCGCCTGCGCGAGCAGCTGCACCCCTCGGCGCAGGCCGGTCAGTACCGCGAGTACCTCGTCGACACCCACACCGCCTTCCACGACGCGCAGGTCGCCCTCGGTGCCTGCGCGTTCCTCCACGACCTGCCCCACGACGACGAGTCCGAGCTCTACGACGCCCGGTACGCCAACCTCCTCGGCGTCTACCCGCTCTTCGCGGGCGACCGCGTCGACGAGCTCGTGGCCTACCTCGACGACCGCCTCGGCGGCGGCGACGGCCTCGGCGTGCTGCGCACGGTGCGGGAGGGCCGCTACCGCCCGCACCGCAAGCTCCTCGAGCACACCGCGAGGATGATCCGCGCCGAGCCGAGCTACGTCCTGCTCGACGAGCAGCAGGTCGTCTTCAAGTCGATCCTCGCCAAGGCCCACGAGGCCGCCGAGCTCGGCACCGAGGCGGTCTTCATCGTCCGCGGCGGCCCGGGCACCGGCAAGTCCGTCCTCGCGCTCAACCTCGTCGCCGAGCTCTCCGCGGCGGGGCTCGCGACCCACCACGCCACCGGCTCCTCGGCGTTCACCCAGACGGTGCGCAAGGTCGTCGGCTCCCGCGCGGCCAAGCAGTTCATGTACTTCAACTCCTACCTCAACGCCGGGGAGGACGAGCTCGACGTCCTCGTCTGCGACGAGGCCCACCGCATCCGCACGCGCTCGTGGAACCGCTTCACGAAGAAGCGCGCCGAGGACCCCGACCGCCCGCAGATCGACGAGCTGCTGTCGGTGGCCCGCGTCGTCGTGTTCTTCATCGACGACCTCCAGCGCGTGCGCCCCGGTGAGATCGGCGACAGCGCCTGGATCGAGGAGCTCGCCACCGAGCGGGGCGCCGAGGTCAGCGAGCACCGCCTCGAGCTGCAGTTCCGCTGCGGCGGCTCCGAGGGCTTCGTGCGCTGGGTCGAGCACACCCTCGAGCTGCGCCGCACCGCCAACCCGCTGTGGACCGGCGAGGCGGCGTTCGCCTTCGAGCTCGTCGACTCCCCCGACGAGCTCGAGGCGATGATCCGCAGTCACGCCGAGGCGGGGGAGTCCGCCCGGCTCGTCGCCGGCTACTGCTGGCCGTGGTCGGACCCCGACGACGACGGTGGGCTGTCCGCCGACGTCGCGATCGGCGACTGGGCGCGACCGTGGAACGCCAAGCCCGACGCGGGCCGGCTCGCGCCGGGCATCCCCACGTCCCACCTGTGGGCGCACGACGCCGGCGGGCTCGAGCAGGTCGGGTGCATCTACACCGCGCAGGGCTTCGAGTTCGACTACGTCGGGGTGATCTGGGGCGGCGACCTGGTCTACCGGCCGCGACGGGGCTGGGTCGGCCGCCGGGAGCACTCGCACGACGGCGGGCTCAAGCGCGGCGTCGACGAGGAGGCCTTCACCGAGCTCGTCAAGCACACCTACCGGGTGCTGCTCACCCGCGGGCTCAAGGGCTGCTACCTCCACGTCACCGACGAGCCCACCCGCGACTTCCTCGAGAGCCGCATCGACCACCAGGCGCTGCGCGAGCTCGCCGCCGACGAGACCGCGCGCTACCGACAGGACCGTCGATGAGCGGGGATCCGCTGCGCACACTCGCCTCTGAGCTCCGCGGCTTCGCCGCCGAGCGGGACTGGGAGCGCTTCCACACCCCGAAGAACCTCGCGATGGCGCTGGCCGCCGAGGCCGGCGAGGTCCTCGAGCTCTTCCAGTGGCTAACCCCCGAGGAGGCCGCCGCGCTCAGCGACGGCCCACGCGCCGGGGAGGTCGCCGACGAGCTCGCCGACGTCCTGCTCTACCTCGTGCGCCTCGCCGACGTCTGCGACGTCGACCTCACCGAGGCCGCCGCGGCCAAGCTCGCCCGCAACGCCCGCCGCTTCCCGCCCGAGCGGGTCCGTGGCCGCGCCGACCAGCCGCCCCTCGAGGATGACGACGGCGCGGGCTAGACCGCGCGACGGCCACCGCCCGCTCGTCGCGGGGCGCGAGCATCCCCGCAGGGCGGCCCCTATCCTGCGGGCGTGGCCACCAAGCGCATGACCAAGGAGCAGTTCTTCGCGGTCGTCGCCGACCTCGACGCCGAGGCGCTGCGCAAGGCGCTGTGGACGCTGTACTGGCGAGGGTCGGCGCCGATGCGCGAGCGCATCGAGGGCGTGCTCGTGCCCGGCGCCGCTGCCGAGCAGCGAGCGCAGCGGCAGACCCCGCCGGATCCCTGGACGACGGCGTGGGAGATCAACGACTTCGTCGCGCTCGCCCGACGCGGGGCCTACCTCGCCGGCGACCGCCGGGTCTCCCCGCGCGAACGCACCCGGTGGCGCTTCACGTTCCGCAGGCTCGCCGCCGAGGGTCAGCAGGCCCTCGCTGGCGACGAGGAAGGGTCCGTCGCCGAGGCGCTCGGGCGACTCGTCGACCTCGCCTGCGAGACGAAGGGCACCGATCGCTTCCGCTCCCACGACCCGATCGCCGCTGCGCAGGTCGTCGTCTCCGACCTCGTCGAGGCGCTCTGGACCGCCGAGCGCGAGCGGCTCGACCTCGAGGCCTTCGCCGAGCGCGCCGCCGCGCAACTCCTGCGCTGGGAGTCGCCGTGGGGGTGGACGCGGATGGGGGAGGGGCGCGTGGCCGAGCGTGAGCGACCGCTCGCCGAGGTCCTCGAAGGGCTGCTGCGCACCCCCGACGAGTGGAGTGCCCTCGCCCGCGCCTACGTCAGCGCCCTGGAGCAGCAGCGTGGCACCGGCACGGGGGGCCGTCGCCGCGGCGAGTGGCCGGTGGCCGAGCGGCTCGGCGGCTGGCACGCCGTGCTGAGCGACCGGCTGCGCGGCTCGGAGGACGAGGCGCTGCTCGACCGGTTGCCGCGCGGCTGGTCGTGAGCCCGCTGCCCCGGAGGGCGCACGCCGCGTCGCGGGTCCGTCGCGGGTTCGCCCGCGCCGTCGACGCCGCGCTCGAGGGCACCGTCGTGCTCTCCTTCAGCCGCGTTGGGTCAGTGGTGCGCTCCCGCCTCCATGGCTGGGCCGACCCGGTGGCGCTGTCCGGCGCTGGCTGCCGCGTCGTCGTCACCGGCGCGAGCTCGGGGCTCGGCTACGCCACCGCGTCGACGCTGCTCGCCGCCGGCGCGGAGGTGCTGGCCACTGCCCGCGACGAGGCGAAGGCCGAGCGCACGCGGGCCGCCCTCGCGGACGCCTGTGGACCCGAGACCGTCAGGCGCCTCGACGTCGGCGTCCTCGACCTCGACCGGCTCTCGAGCGTCGAGGCGTTCGCCGACGCGCTGCTCGCCGAGGGGCGACCCATCGACGCGCTCGTGCACAACGCCGGCGCGCTGCTGCCCGAGCGCGAGATCACCGTCGACGGGCTCGAGCGCACCTACCAGGTCCACGTCGCCGCCCCGTTCCTGCTCACCGCGCGGCTCCTGCCGCGGCTCGCCGCCGGCCGGGTCGTGACCGTGACCTCCGGGGGGATGTACGCGGCGAAGCCGGTCGCCGCGCTCGTCGACTCGCCCGACCGCTACCGCCCGCTCGTGGCCTACGCTCGCGCCAAGCGCGCGCAGGTCACGCTCACCGCGGAATGGCAGCGCCGACTCGGCGGGGAGGGCCCGACCTTCCACGTCGCCCACCCCGGCTGGGCCGACACCCCGGGCCTCGCCGTCTCGCTGCCGGGCTTCCGCCGCGCGGTCGGCCCGCTGCTGCGTGACGCCGGCGAGGGTGCCGACACGATCGTGTGGCTCGCCCTCGCCGACGAGCCGGCCGCCCAGCCCGGGCGGCTATGGCACGACCGCCGGCCCCGGGCCGCGCACCGCCTGCCGGTCACGCGGCCCGACCCCGGCGAGGCCGACGCGCTGTGGCGGCGGCTGTGCCGGGACACCGGCGTGGACCCCCTCGCTCCCGCCTGAGCAGACCGCTCAGCGCGACAGGGTCAGGCCGCAGACGGCGTAGCCGCCGTGCTCGGTGACCGCACCCGCCTCGACGGCGATCGGGGCGGTGAAGCCCGGAGCGTCGGTGACGAAGGTGTGGAACTCCCCGCGCTCGCCGCACGGGTCGACGCCGTCGGGCAGGTCGGCGAGGAGCGCGGCGTCGTAGACGCGGCCGGCCAGCGACGCTGGGGCCCGGGCGGTGTCGACGCAGGTCAAGGTCGCGGTGATGCCGGCCTCGAGGATCGCCGCGGCGAGATCGGCGGTGCCCTCGTCCCACAGCGGGAAGCGGGAGGACAGCCCGGCGCCGGCGACGAGGGCCTCGCGGTAGGCGCGGACGTCCTCCAACGCGAGGTCGCCGAAGGCCACCGAGGTCACGCCCTCGGCAGCCGCGGTCGCGAGCGCGGGGGCAAGCGCCGCCTCGTACGCGGCGTTCGGGCAGGGCTCAGGCAAGCTGAGCAGGTGCAGCGGCAGACCGAGCGCCTTGGCCTGCGCGGTGATGAGGTCGACACCGACTTCCTGGTAGGGCACGACCCCGCGGACGGCACTGGCCGTGGTGAGCAGGCCGGTGACCTCGACGTCGGGGTCGGCGCGCAGTCGCTCGAGCGCGAGCGCGGCGTCCTTGCCGCCGCTCCAGCTCAGCCACGTCCTCTCGGCGCCCATCACGACCTCCTCGCCGGCGGCCTGCTCGCGTCGAGGGCAGCATCGCAGGCGGGGCAGCGCTGCGGGATCCCGGACGTGCGCGAGACTCGGGGTCGTCGCCGTCGCCATGGAGTGCCGTGCCCCGCCTGCTCACCCTCGCGCTCGTCCTGCTCCTGCTTGCCGCGTGCGAGCCCGGCGGGGTCATGGCCCCGTCGGTGACCGGCGAGCCGGAGACGCGCGGCTGGCCCGAGGCCGGCGAGCCCATCACCGCCACGGAGCCCGCCGAGGTCGACGGCGAGCCGCCGCAGATCGACGGCGGTGGGCGCGAGGCCGAGGCGCCGCACAGCGAGGTCGGTGTCGGCCTCGAGGTCGTCTTCCTCGACGTCGGGCAGGGCGACGCCACGCTCGTGCGCGTCGGGGAGGCGACGCTGCTCGTCGACACCGGCCGCCACGACCGCAGGGACCTGCCGGGGCTGCTCGCCGACCAGGAGGTCACCGCGATCGACGTCGTCGCGGTCACCCACCCCCATGCCGACCACCTCGGGCAGTTCGACGCGGTCCTCGAGGGCTTCGACGTCGACGAGGTGTGGTTCAGCCCCGCCGACCACGACACGCTGACCTTCGAGCGCGCGCTCGACGCCCTCGAGGCGGCTGACGTCGCCTACGCCGAGCCGTCGGCCGGGGAGATCTACGACATCGGTGACGTCGTCGTCGAGGTGGTCGGCCCCGATGAGGCCGCCGACCCCGACGATCTGCACGACAGCGGCCTCGTCCTCCGGGCCGGCACAGGGGGCGCCTCGGTGCTCTTCACCGGTGACGTCGAGGAGGCGACCGAGCGTCGGCTCGTCGCCGGGCCGCACGCCGACTGGCTCGACGCCGACCTCTACCAGGTCGGCCACCACGGCTCGGCGACGTCGACGAGCCCGCCCTTCCTCGCCGCGGTCGACCCGGAGATCGCCGTGGTGAGCTACGGTCCCGGCAACCCCTACGGCCATCCCCACGCCGAGGTGCTCGAGCGGCTCGAGGCCGCCGGCGTCGATCTCTACGGCACCGGCGCGCACGGCACGGTCACCGCGCGCCACGGCCCCGCCGGCTGGTCGGTCACGACCGACCACGGTGGGCAGGTCCGTCCCGGTGGAGAGGAGGATGACGATGAGCGCTGAGGCCCGGGAGTCCGCCGTCGTCGACCGGCTCACCGAGGATGGCCGCGGGGTCACGCTCGCGGTGCTGCTCGTCGGCGAGGCCGAGCGCGAGGTCGTCGTGCCCGCCACGGCGCTCGGGGGGCTCGCCGAGCCGGGGCGGCGGCTGCGGGTCGACCTCGACGCTGCCGGCGGTCTCGCCGACGCCCACGCCGACGCTGCTGCGGAGGCTGAGACGGCTGCGCGTCGCGACGAGCGCCGGGCGCGCCGGGACCGCCTCGCCGACCGGGGGCCGAGCCCGCGTCGTCGCTGAGTGCGCGAGCCGCGGCGTCGCCCGTGGCACCGAGAGGGAGTCCGGCAGCACGGCAGCGAGCACGCCGGCCGGGGCCGTAGAGTGGCAGGCGCACCGCTGGTGGGCGAGCCGAGCCCCCGGCCCCGCCCGCCCGGAGGCTCCCTTGGCCCGCCGCGCCGACCTGCGCAACGTCGCGATCATCGCCCACGTCGACCACGGCAAGACCACGCTCGTCGACGCGATGCTCTGGCAGTCGGGCACGTTCCGCGCCAACGAGGACGTCGCCGAGCGCGTGCTCGACTCCGGTGACCTCGAGCGCGAGCGTGGCATCACGATCCTCGCGAAGAACACCGCCGTCGAGGTGCCCGCCGACGGGGGTACCGTCACCGTCAACGTCGTCGACACTCCCGGCCACGCCGACTTCGGGGGCGAGGTCGAGCGGGCCTTGGCGATGGTCGACGGCGCGCTCCTGCTCGTCGACGCCTCCGAGGGCCCGCTGCCCCAGACCCGCTTCGTCCTGCGCAAGGCGCTCGAGCGGGGACTGCCGGTGCTCGTCGCGGTGAACAAGATCGACCGCCCCGACGCCCGCATCGACGAGGTGGTCGAGACCACCTACGACCTCCTCATCGACCTTGGCGCCGACGACGCCCAGATCGACCTGCCGGTGCTCTACACCAACGCCAAGGGGGGCACGGCCACCCTCGACCCCGCCGAGCCCGGTGCCGACCTCGCCCCGCTGTTCACCGCCCTGCTCGCCCACGTGCCCGCGCCCGAGCACGACCCCGAGCACCCCTTCCAGGCGCTCGTGACCAACCTCGACGCCTCGCCCTACCTCGGCCGGCTCGCCCTGTGCCGCGTCCAGCACGGTCGCATCGAACGCGGCGAGACCATCACGTGGTGCCGTCGCGACGGCAGCGCCGAGCGGGTCCGGCTCACCGAGCTCTACCGCACCGTCGCGCTCGAACGGGTTGCCGCGCACACCGCGGGCCCGGGTGACCTCATCGCCGTGGCCGGCATCGAGGAGGTGATGATCGGCGAGACCCTCGCCGACGCCGCCGACCCCCGGCCGCTGCCGCTGCTCACCGTCGACGAGCCGAGCCTGGGCATGACCATCGGGGTCAACACCTCCCCGCTGGCCGGGCGCGACGGCGACAAGCTCACCGCCCGGCTCATCGACGCCCGGCTGCGCGCGGAGCTCGTGGGCAACGTGAGCCTCCGTGTCCTGCCGACCGAGCGGCCCGACACCTGGGAGGTCCAGGGGCGTGGCGAGCTCCAGCTCGCCGTCCTCGTCGAGACCCTGCGCCGGGAGGGCTACGAGCTCACCGTCGGCAAGCCGCAGGTGGTGACCCGTCGCGTCGCGGGGGAGGTGCACGAGCCGTTCGAGCACGTGTCCATCGACGTCCCGCAGGAGTACCTCGGCGTCGTCACCCAGCTGCTCGGGCTGCGCAAGGGCCGGCTCCAGCAGATGGTCAATCACGACGCCGGCTGGACGCGGCTCGAGTTCCGGGTGCCGGCACGCGGGCTCATCGGTTTCCGCACCGAGTTGCTCACCGAGACCCGCGGTACGGCGATCCTCCACCATGTCTTCGACGGCTACGAGCCCTGGCAGGGGGAGCTGCGCACCAGGCCCAACGGCTCGCTCGTCGCTGACCGCTCCGGCAGCGCGACGCAGTTCGCCCTGCTCGGGCTCCAGGACCGTGGGCAGCTCTTCATCACCCCCGGCACCGAGGTCTACGAGGGCATGATCATCGGCGAGAACGCCCGCGCCGACGACCTCGACGTCAACCCCGCGAAGGAGAAGAAGCTCACCAACGTGCGCTCGGCCACCGCCGAGGAGCTCGTCCGCCTCGCCCCGCCACGGCAGCTCTCCCTCGACCAGGCCCTCGAGTTCATCCGCGAGGACGAGGCCGTCGAGGTCACGCCGTCGTCGGTGCGGCTGCGCAAGGTCGAGCTCTCCGCGACGACGAGGGCTCGCGCGGCCAAGCGCGCGAAGCACGGTGACGCGCCGGTCTGAGCGGTGCCCCCACGATCGATGGCGGCGTTCCACCGGTGATGTCGCTGGGCACACGGCTGGACGCTGCCTGCAGGGCCAGACGGCCCCCCACATGGGGGTCAGACGGCGCCACGGTGTCGGGTCCGAATCACCGCCTCAGACGAGACATCACCGTGCCGCTCCACGTACGGTGCATACACCTACGTTGGGAGGTGCACTCATGGAGAAGCGCAGACTCGCCTCGATCGCCGCGATCATCCTCGGCGTCGTCCTCATCCTCGGGGGCGTCGGCACCTGGGCGATGGTGAGCAGCACCCTCGCCGACCAGCGGATCACCACGCCCGACGACGCCTGCCTGCCGGGGCGTGACGTCACCGGGCCGTTCACCGCCTACTGCCAGGCGATGGTCATCCAGGACCATGCCCTCGAGATCACCGACGGGCAGACCTACGCCGAGCTCGACCGCGAGGACCCGCGGCGCGACACGGCGATGAACGCCTCGTTCCTGCAGGCCTCGCTGTTCACCTCGATCGTCTCCTTCGGGGTGGCGGGCATGGCCGGGGCGATCGGGTTGCTCTTCGTGCTCATCGGCCTCGGCATCCGTGACGTCAGCGAGCACCTCGTCGACGAGGAGGAGTCCCAGCGCACCGACGCCCCAGTGTGAGCCGTCGTGCGCTGCGTCGCCTCGGAGGCCGATCCGCGCCGGTCGTCCCCTTCGTGGGGGGACGACCGGCCCACGTCGTCTCGGGATCCGTGGCGCACACTGCACTTCGGCTCCATGCACGCCGATGACGGTGCAGCCCCGGTGCATGCCCTTCGGGGAGCGGGGCGTGCGCAGGCGTCGGCCGTTCGTGTGGGAGGGAGGGGCACGACGATGCGACGCTCCGACGCCGCGGCCGCCACGTGCCTCGCCCCGCCGGAGGCGCAGGTTCCCGAGCCCTCCGAGCTCCACGCGCTCGTGGTCCATGCCCCCGAGCGCTACCCGGCGTCGGAGATCGCCGGTTTGCTCGCGCCGGCGCTCCTCGGTGGGTCGACCGCGGTCGTCCTCGCCACGGCCCCCCACCGCGAGGAGATCGTCGGGGCGCTGCGCCGCCGTGGCGTCGACGCCGAGCGGGCACGGCGCGACGGCTCCCTCGTCGAGCTCGACGCCGCGACGATGCTCGCGCAGCTGCGGGGCCATGGAGCAATCGACGCCAACGCCTTCGGCGAGGTCCTCGGACCCTGGCTCGCCGAGCTCCCGGCCGACGGCAGCGGGCGGGTCTTCGGGGAGCTCGTCGGGCTGCTCGCCGAGGAGGGCGACCTCGGTGGCGCGCTCGAGCTCGAGGCCATCTGGAACGCCGCGATGGTCGGGCGGCCCTTCGGCCTGTGCTGCGCCTACCCCTCCGGCGTCTTCGCCGTCGAGGAGGGGGCGGTCGCGCTCGCCCACGTCGAGGAGGCGCACGGCACGGTCCTCACCGGCGGGCCCGGCGGGGAGTTCGACGCGCCGTGGCTCGGCGCGCCGGAGGCGCCCGTGGCGCCCGGGCCGTCGGAGACCTCGGCGTCGACGTGCGAGCGGGCCTTCGAGACCGCCGACGAGGCGCTGCTGCTCTTCGACGACGAGGGGTGCTACCTCGATGCCAATCCTGCGGCATGCCAACTGCTCGGCCGTTCCCGCGAGGAGGTCCGCGGGTTGCGTCTCGGCGATCTCACCCCCGGCGAGATCGATCACGAGCCGGTCATGCGGGCGCTGCGCGAGCAGGGCGAGCTGAGGGGGACCCACGCACTCGCGCGCCCCGACGGCCGCGTCGTCGACGTGGCGTTCCGGGTGAGCGCCTGGGTCGCACCCGACCGGCACCTCTGCTCGCTGCGCGACCTCACCCCCGACGCCGACGCCGCGACGCGGGCGCGCGCAGAGGTCCGCCGCCTGGGCCTCGCTGCGTGGGCCGGCGGCCTGGCCCACGAGATGTCGACGCTGTTCACCGGGGTGCGCGGCTACGCCGAGCTCGGGCTCGAGGCGGCTGAGGCCGAGGAGACCCGGGCGGTGCTGCGCGAGATCGTCGCCCTCGCCGAGCGCGGCTCGGTGCTGACCGGACGGCTCGGGCGTCGCGCCGGGGCTGATGCGGTCGCCGCTTGCACCGTGCCGGTCGCCGAGGTGGTCCGGGCGGTCTCACCCCGATTCGAGCGGCTGCGCGAGGCCGGCGTCGCCCTCGTGCTCGACCTCCCCGAAGACCTGCCCGCCGCGGCCATCGACGCCGCCGAGCTCGAGCGTGCGCTCGTCAACCTCGTGGCCAACGCCGTCGAGGCCGTGCCCGACGGCGGCACCGTGGTGATCCGGGCGCGCCACGCCTCCGCCGCCCAGGTCGTCGCGCCGCGCTACGACGCGGTCCACGAGACCGGGGCACCGCTGGGGGACTGGGTCGAGGTCTCGGTCACCGACGACGGTCCGGGCATGGGCGCCGAGGCGCGACGCCGCGCCTTCGAGCCGCTCTTCACGACGAAGCCGGACCGGGGCGGCGTCGGCCTCGGCCTCGTCAGCGTCGACAGCGTCGTGCGCGCCGCCGGCGGCCGCGTCGAGCTGACCTCGGCCCCCGGCGGGGGCACGCAGGTCCGCCTGCTCCTGCCGGCCGCCGGCTGAGCGGGGGGCGTCGCCGGCCCCGTGCAGCGCGCGGGGTGGGCACCTACGATCCATTGCGGACCATGCCCGCGGCCCCTGCCCGAGGGGTACGGGCCCGCCGACGTGGAGGCGCGACGTGACCCAGGCTGCCGGCCCCGACCCCTTCGACGCGACGGGGGCGAGCTTCAGCGCGACGCTGCGCGCGACGGCGCCCGAGGCCCTCGCCGGCCGCTTCGAGGGGCCGGTGCCCGACCACGTCGATGGCACGACGGTGCTCGCGGTGACCTACGACGGGGGTGTCGTCATGGCCGGCGACCGGCGTGCGACCGCCGGCAACGTCATCTCCAAGCGGGACATGCGCAAGGTCTTCCCCGCTGACGACTGGTCGGCGGTGGCGGTCAGCGGCGCAGCCGGTCCGTCGATGGAGCTCGCGAAGGTCTTCGCCACGGAGCTCGAGCACTACGAGAAGGTCGAGGGCTCGCCGCTGTCGCTCGACGGCAAGGCGAACAAGCTCGCGCAGATGGTGCGGGCCAACCTGCCGATGGCGATGCAGGGCCTCGTCGTCGTCCCGCTCTTCGCCGGCTACGACCTGCGCGAGCAGGCGAGTCGCATCTACGAGTACGACGGCGTCGGCGGACGCTACGAGGAGCGTCGCTTCGCCACGACCGGCTCCGGCGGCCGCGATGCCCGCGGCAGCCTCAAGGCGCGCTACGCCGACGGCCTCGACGCCGACGAGGCCATCGACATCGCCATCCACGCCCTGTGGGACGCCGCCGATGAGGACGCCGCCACCGGCGGACCCGACGTCGTCCGCGGCATCTTCCCGCTCGTGGCCGTCATCGACCACGACGGCTACCGCGAGCTCGACGAGGAGCTCGTCGCCGACCGCGTCGATGCCGTCGTCGCGAGTCGGCGCCCATGACGAGACCGAGCCCATCCCGACGACCGCGTCGAACCGACGAGGAGCGCCCGCCGTGTCGATGATGCCCTACGTCAGCCCCGAGCAGCTCATGAAGGACCGGGCCGACTACGCCCGCAAGGGCATCAGCCGGGGCAAGTCGGTCGCCGCGGTCCGCTACCGCGAGGGGCTGCTCTTCGTCGCCGAGAACCCCTCGGCGTCGCTGCACAAGGTCTCGGAGATCTACGACCGCATCGCCTTCGCCGCGGTCGGCAAGTACAACGAGTTCGAGCTGCTGCGCCGGCAGGGCATCCGGCTCGCCGACGTCACCGGCTACCAGTACGCCCGTGAGGACGTCACCGGCCGTTCGCTCGCCAACGCCTACGCCACCGCGCTCGGCTCGGCGTTCACCGAGTCGCAGAAGCCCTTCGAGGTCGAGCTCCTCGTCGCCGAGGTCACCGACGACGACGTCGAGCTCTACCACATCCTCTACGACGGCTCGATCGCCGACGAGGAGGGCTACGTCGCCATCGGAGGCTCCGCCGAGTCGGTGCAGTCCGAGCTCGCCGAGCGCTATGACGACGACCTCGGGCGCGACGCCGCGCTCGGGGTGGCCCACGCCGCCCTCGCCGACGGTGACGGGCGCAGTCTCGAGGCCTCGAACCTCGAAGTCGCCGGCCTCGACCGCACGCGTGGCCGTCGCAAGTTCTTCCGCATGTCCACCGACGAGGTCGCCGCCGCGCTCGAGCCGCTCACCCCGTAGCGCCCGGCGGCGCTCACCCCTCGGCTTCGGACTCCGCGCCGAGCGCGCTGCGCAGCAGGAAGCGCACGACTGCGCCGTCGTCGCTCCAGCCGACCGCAGCGTCGCCGGTGGCCACCCAGCGCTGCGAGGACAGCCGTCCCGGTGGGTCGGGGGTCGTCTGCCACAGGCTCGCGCCGGTGTCGAGCACCGCGGCGCCGGTGCGCCCGCCGAGCGCGTCGCCGACCTGGGCACCGCCCCACACGAGCACCTGCCCGCTTGCGCCCACTGGCGTGACAGCCCCGCCGGCGACGGTGCTCCAGCCCGGACGGGTCGCCCGCCAGCGGTCGCGCTCGTCGAGGGCGACCGCGGCCTCGCCGTCCCACACCACGAGGCTGCCGGGCACGATCGCGGCGCTGAGTGGAGGGTCGAGCCCGGGGTCGGCGAGCACCGTCCACGACTCACCGTCGAGGCGCGCGATCTCACCGTCGGTGCCGAGCAGCACGAGGGAGCCGCCGGGGCCGGTCGCGAGCCCGTCGGGCGCGAGGCCCTCCGGTGGATCGGGCAGCGCCTCCCAACGGCCCGTGGCCTCGTCGAGGCGCACGACGGACCCGGGGCTCGCGGCGACGGCCTCCGGCCCCAGCCCGCGACCGAGGACGACCTCGCCCCCCTCCGCCCCCGGTGGGGGCGCGACAGGCTCCCACGTCCCCGCGCCGAGGTCGTAGCGGGCCGCGGCGCCGCGCTCGCCGAGGACGAGGACCCCGTCACCGGCCGCAGTCGCGGCGGGGGAAGGACCTGCAGGCACCGGCGCGGTCGGCAGTGGGGTCACCGCGCCCTCGGCGAGGTCGATGACGAGCCCGTCGTCACGCTGCTGCGCCCCGACCCGCCCGCCCCAGGCCACGACGTGCTCGTCAGCGGCAGCCAGTGCGGGGGCGAGCCGGGTCTCGCCGACCTCGAGGCGCTCCCAGCGTCCGTCGGTGCGCGGGGCGCCCGCCGGCGGCAGCGCGACACCGTCGTGACCGAGCGGCGACCAGGTCGCGAGGCTGAGCGCCCCGTCCCCGGCGTCGCCGACGACGGCGAGGCTCGCGCCCGTCCACACCGCCCCGGCGGCACCGTCGAGGTCGGGTGCCCGTGCGAGTGGGCGCCAGGGGGCGTCGTCGGCGGGGAGGAGCGCCGCAGCCTCCGGCGCGCCGGCGGCCCAGGCGACGAGCCCGGCGGGGGTGGGCAGGAGTCGGGGTTCGGCCCGGGCCAGGGCCGCCGGCGCGCTGGTGAGGCGCTGCCAGCCGTGCTGGGGCGACCAGGCCGCTGCGAGATGACTGCGTCCTCGATCGTGGGTCGCACCGACGGCGACGACCCTGCCCGATGCCGGGTCGGCGGCGGCCCGCGGGGTCCAGTTGCCGCGTCCCGGCAGCGGGTCGGGCTCGCTCCATGAGCCGTCGGCGTGGTGCGCTGCGGCAAGCTCGCGGCCGTCGTCGCTCGTCGCGCCGATCGCGACGAGCTCGCCGTCGAGCGCGGCGAGGGTCCGGATGTCGCGCAGCGGCACGCGGGCCAGCCGCGCCCAGGATGCGGTCGTGACGTCGTAGACGGCGACCGTGGCCGCCCCGTCGACCTCGCCGCCCACGGCGAGGCCCTCGGGCGTGGCGGCGCTGGTCTGCCAGCGCCAGCCCCCCGGCGGCGCGGCGGGCAGCGTCGTCCAGGCCTGGCCGTCGTACTGCGCGTGGGCGGTCACGCCGTCCTCGTCGACCCCGCCGAGCACGAGGACCCGACCATCGTGGGCGTGCAGCGCCGCGTCGGCCGCATCACGCACCGGGGCCTCTGCCAGCGCCTCGGTGCCTGAACCCGCGCCGTCGACGTCGAGCAGTGCGCCGTCACCGCGCCAGCCCGCCTCGTCACGCCCGCCCCAGACCAGGAGTCGGTCCTCGAAGCGCGCCACGGGCATGACCTTGGCGATATTGCCGGTGACGAAAATCTCGCTCGCCTCGTGGAAGTCCTCGACCGTCAGCGTGGTTTCCACCACCTCGATGCCATCGGCGCGCAACAGCGCCATCACCCGCTGACGGGTGATGCCGTTGAGGAAGGTG
>SLNF01000346.1 GCA_007133145.1 Nitriliruptorales bacterium | reverse complement strand
TGAAGCGCGGGGCGAAGTCGAGTTCCTCGGCGAGCTCGCGTCGGTGTGAGGTGCAGGCCTCGAGCACGGTCGGGTCGTCGCGGTGGTCGAGGAACCACGGGCAGGGGTTGACCGTCGCCGTCAGCGCGTTGCCGCGCATGTCGGCGACGACCATCATCACGCCGAGGCACTCGGCGACGAGCTCGAGCAGGGGCTCGACGACGGCGGGGTCGAGGTGGAGGGCGGTCTCGGGGTGATGCTCATGGACCGGGTCGAGGTGGAGGCGCTCCTCGACGGCCTCGAGGGGGAAGCGCCACTGCCGACCCACCTTGACCGCGGGCAGCCGACCGTCGCTGGCCATGCGGTAGACCGTCGAGCGGTCGACACCCAGGAGGTCCTGGATGCGCTCCGCGCCCACGAGCTGGTCGGTCATCGGTCCGCTCCTGCGTCCTCGTGCCTGTGCAGGCCATGCACGAGACACCAGCATGCGCAGGGCAGGAGCGGCGCTCCGGGTCGCCCGTCCCGCTCCTCCTGCCGAACGGCCCCACGCCGGTCGGGGCCATCGGACGCGACCTTCGGGGACCCTTCGTCGGCGCGGACCGCGCTGTCGCCGCGGCAGGGGCTGTGCGAGGCTGTGGGCCGCCCGACAGGAGGACCGACGATGGACGAGTACCTACCCGAGGCCTACACGAGCTTCCGCGATGACTTCCCCGAGGTGACCGCGGCCCTCGACGCGCTGGGTGCCGCCGGCGACGGGGCCGGTCCCCTCGACGATCGCACCAAGCGGCTCGTCAAACTCGGCCTCGCCATCGGCACCGAGTCCGAGGGCGCGGTGCGCTCGAACACCCGCAAGGCCCTGGCGGCCGGGGCGAGCGCCGCAGAGCTGCGCCACGCAGCCGTGCTCGCGATCACGACGTGCGGGTTCCCCACGGCGATCGCCGGGCTCGGCTGGATCGACGAGGTGCTGCGCGCGGAGTCCTGACCTCCGCGCTCAGCCCTCGAGTGGCCGGATCGCCTCAACGGTGACCTCGAAGGTCCCGCCGGGGGCGTCGTAGGCCACGGTGTCGCCCGCACGGGCGCCGAGCAGCGCCTGGCCCAGAGGTGAGGAGTTCGAGACGAGGCCGAGCCCGTCGACCTTGTCCTCGATCGAGCCGATGAGGACCTCGTCGGTGTCGCCGTCACCGTCGACGATCCTCACGACGGTGCCGGCGGCGACGACCTCGCCGTTGGAGGAGGCCTCGCCGACCTGGACGTGGCGCAGCATGTCCTCGAGCTGGCGGATGCGCGCCTCCATCTTGCCTTGCTCGTCCTTCGCGACGTCGTACTCGGCGTTCTCGCGCAGGTCACCGTGGGAGCGGGCGCGCTCGATGGCGGCTGACGCCTCGCGGCGTCCGTCGGTCCGCAGCTGCTCGAGCTCGGCGACGAGGCGGTCGTAGGCGGCCTGGGACAGCCAGACGGGTTCGGTCACGGAGGCTCCTCCGCAGCGCATCGTGGTCACGACGAAGCGACAAGTGTAGTGGCCTACGGCGATGGTCGCGCCGTGCGCCGCGACCGCGGCTTCGGAGCGCACTACACTGCCCGGCTGCCGCGCGACCGTAGGAGACCCTCTGGCGGCCGCACGTCGCGCACCACCCACTGACGGAGGTCCCTTGGTCGAGGAGGCGGCGCCGACGACGGCGCGGACGCTGCTGCGCAACCGCGCCTTCGCCGTCGCGATGGCCATCGCCGTCGTCGTCGCGTTGGGGTTCGGCCTCGTCGTGCCGGTTCTGCCGCTGTTCGCCCGCTCCTTCGGGGTCAGCCTCTTCGCGGCCACCGCGCTCGTGAGCGTCTTCGCGGGGGTGCGGTTCCTCTCGAACTTCGCCACGGGCGCGCTGTCGGACCGGATCGGCCCACGGCAGGCGATCGCCTGGGGCGCGATCATCGTCGCCGTGTCGAGCGTGGCCTCGGGACTCGCGCCGACCTACGGCGCCCTCGTCGTCTTCCGCGGCATCGGCGGCTTCGGCAGCGCGCTGTTCTTCAACGCCCTCCTCAGCCACGTCATCCTCATGGTCCCGGCGGACTACCGCGGCCGGGCCGTCGGCCTGCTGCAGGGGGCCTTCCTCTTCGGGATCCTCTTCGGGCCGACGGTGGGCGGCGCGCTCGCCGAGCCGCTCGGCCTGCGCTGGCCGCTCATCATCTACGGTGGCTTCTGCTTGGCCGCCGCCGGCGTGGCCCTGGTCGGGCTGCCCCGCGTGGAGCCGGCCGAGGTCGCCGAGGGCGGTGAGCGCGGGCCGCGGGCGCTGCTCGCGACCGCCGCCCGCTTCCTGCGCGACCCGGCCTTCGTCGCTGCGCTCGTGATGATGGCCGCCTCGCGTTGGTCGGCCACCGGGGTGCGCTTCAGCCTCGTGCCCCTCTTCGGCGAGGAGATCGTCGGCGCCGGGGCGTTGCTCGTCGGGGTCGCGCTCACGCTCTCGTCGGTGTCGCACGCCGCAACGCTATGGCCCGCGGGTCGCGTCATCGACCTCTACGGCCGGCGCCGGCTCGCCGCGCCCGCCTACCTCGCCTTCGGCCTCGTCTCGGTAGCCCTGGCCTGGGCGACCTCGGTGCCGGCGTTCCTGCTCGTCATGGCCCTCTACGGCGTCGGCACAGGGCTGACCTCGGTGACCCCACCGGCGATCGTCGGTGACGTCGCTGGGCCCGCTGACACCGGCAAGGCCGTCGGGGTGCTCAACACCGCCGGCGACCTCGGCAGCGTCGGTGGGCCCGTGGTCTCGGGCTGGCTGGCCGACGAGGTCGGCTACGGCGCCTCCTTCGGTCTGAGCGGCGCGCTGCTCATCGTCGCCGCGCTCGTTGCCCTGGGGATGCGCGAGACGCTGCCGTCCCGTCAGGCCAAGAGCGCGTAGCAGCCAGCGTCGGTGGCGGCGAGGGCAGCAGGGCCGCGTTGGCGCCGCTTCGTGGCTGGGCTTGCGCCGGCGGACCATCGCGGAGCGGGGCTGGACGGCGGCGGATCTCATGCCACGCGGCCGTGGCCGCCAAGCTTGGGCAAGGAAAAGTGAGAAAATCGGTGGACAAGCGTTGGCAGGGGCCGGCGCGCGGGGTATACTTCGAACATGTATTCGACACAGCAGCGGAGCCGGCACCACCACAGCCGCACCGGCTGCCGGCGCCGCGCCGCCGCTCGTGTCGTCCTCGCCGCCGAGGACCGTCCCGGCTATACCGCCGCCGAGCAGCCCGCCGGTTCGCACACCGCATTCACCGCCACGTTCGCGATGCTCGCCGCCGAGGACGCCGCTGGCTACACCGCGGCGGACGAGCCCGCTGGTGCCACCAGCGGTGCGGGTGCCACCGACGACCCCGGCTCCGCCACCGACGCGGGCCCCAACGGTGCAGGTGCTGCGGGTGCGGGGTTGGGCGGTGAGCTGTCGATCGCCGGGCTGCTCGAGACCATCGGCGAGGCGCTCGGGCAGCTGTCCGGGCTGCCGCTCGGCGGCGCCGTGGACGACGAGCAGCTGCTCGACACCCACGCCACCCTCACCGGGCTGCTCGCCCGGGTGCACCGTGAGCGGCTGCGGGCCCTGGGGGAGATCGACGAGCGCTGCGCCTACCTCCACGCCGGGGTGCGCTCAGCCACCTCCCTGCTCGAGCGCTGCCATCAGCACACCCCCTATGAGGCGCTGGGGTATGTGCGCACCGCCAACGAGCTGCCCGACCTGCCCGACACCGACGCCGCGCTGGCCCGCGGGGAGCTCAACTACGAGCAAGCCGCCGTCATCGCCAAGGCCTGGCGCAAGCTCCGCCACGACACCGACCGCTGGAACCAGGAAGGCAAGAACAACCAGAACGACGACAGCGACAACGACACCGGCGGCGGCGGCGGCGACGGCGACGGCGGCGGCTCAGGCGCGGGCACCGACCCCGACGGTGCGGGCAACGCTGGCAGCGGCGACGCTGACGGCTCCGGCGCGGGCGATGGTGCGGGCACCGACCCCGGCCAGGGCGACACCGGCGCTGGTGAGGGCGGCAACGCCGGCGCCGACGGCCCCTTGTCGGGTTCGCAGGGCGCCGGTTCGGACGCTGACGGTGCAGGCGGCGGTTCCGATGGCGGCGGCGGCGACGCGGGCGCCGATGGTGATGGGGACAGTGAGGCGGCGCGGCGGCAGCGGGCCCGCCGCGCCCGCGAGCGCGCCCGCCGCGAGCTCGATGAGCTGCACTGAGG
>SLNF01000286.1 GCA_007133145.1 Nitriliruptorales bacterium | reverse complement strand
TGGGGAAGAAGCGGCGGGACTCGAGGCGGACGTACTCGCGCTGCACGAGCACGGCGATGATCGACGCGTAGGTCGACGGCCGGCCGATGCCCTGCTCCTCGAGGACCTCGATGAGCCGCCGTTCGGTGTAGCGCGGCGGCGGGGAGGTCTCGTGGCCCTCGTGGCGGACGTCGGCGAGCCCGAGCGCCTCGCCCTCGGCGAGGTCGGGCAGCTGCCCACCGGTGTCGGGATCGTCCTCGTCACGGTAGACCTTGAGGAAGCCGTCGAACCTGAGGACCTGCCCGGTCGCCCGGTAGACCGGGCCCTGGCCGGCCTCGGCGTCGGGGTCGACGACGTCGGCGCGGAGGTTGTCGAAGACCGCGGCCGCCATCTGCGTGGCCATCGTGCGCTTCCAGATGAGCTCGTAGAGCGCACGCTGGTCGGCGTCGAGGCGTCGGGCGAGGTCGGCTGGGGCACGCGCCACGCTCGTGGGGCGGATCGCCTCGTGCGCCTCCTGGGCACCCTTCGCCTGGCGGGTGAAGCGACGCGGTCGGTCGACGGCATAGCGGGCGCCGTAGCGCGCACGCGCCTCCTCACCGATCTCGCGCAGCGCCGAGGCCGAGAGGTTGACCGAGTCGGTGCGCATGTAGGTGATGAGCCCGACGGTCTCGTCGCCGATGTTGATGCCCTCGTAGAGCTGCTGGGCCACGCGCATCGTCTTCGCCGCGGTGAACCCGAGCGCGCTCGACGCCGCGCCCTGCAGCGTCGAGGTGATGAAGGGCGGCTTGGGGTTGCGCGTGGTCTCGCGCCGGGTGACGTCGCGGACCTGCCAGCGTGCCACCGCCCGGGTGCGCGCGAGGGCCTCCTCGGCGACCTCCTCGCTGCCGAGCACGACGACGCGGCCCTCGGTGCCCTTCGCCGCGCGCTCGTCGCGGGTCTTGGGGTCGACGACGCGCCGACCATCGAGGGTGTGCAGCTTCGCCGTCACCGTTCCCCCGTCGGCGAAGTCGGCCTCAACGGTCCAGTAGGCCTCCGGGGTGAAGGCGCGGATCTCCTCCTCGCGGTCGACGATGAGGCGCAGCGCGACCGACTGCACGCGGCCGGCGGAGATGCCGCGGGCGACGTTGCGCCAGAGCGTCGGCGAGAGGCGGTACCCGACGATCCGGTCGACCGCCCGGCGGGCCTGCTGGGCGTCGACGAGGGAGCCGTCGATGCGGCGGGGGTCCTCGAAGGCCGCGAGGATCGCCTCGCGCGTGATCTCGGAGAAGACCACGCGGTTGGCCTCGTCGACGTCGACGCCGGTGATCTCGGCGACGTGCCAGGCGATGGCCTCCCCCTCGCGGTCGAGGTCGGTCGCGAGGTAGACCTGCTCGGCCTCCTTGACGGCCTTCTTGATCTGGCGGACGTGCTTCTCCGCCGAGGACGGCACCTCGTAGCGCAGCGCGACGTCGCTGCCGTCGACGTCGACGGCGAAGTCCGAGCGCGGCAGATCACGCACGTGCCCGTAGGAGGCAAGCACCCGGAAGTCCGACCCGAGGTACTTCTCGATGGTCCTCGCCTTCGCGGGCGACTCGACGATCACGACGTTCTTCGCCACCGGTGGCGTCCCTTCGTCTGGCGTGCGATCCCCCCACAACTACTGCCCGGGGTGACCCCCTGGCAACCTGCCCCCCGCCGCGGCGGCTCAGCCGAGGGTCCGCCGTGGCTCCTCGAAGAGCACCGGGCGGAACAGCTCGTCGTGGCGCGCGAGGGCGTAGCGGTCGGTCATCCCCGCGACGTAGTCGACGACCTGACGCAAGGTGTCGGCCCCGTCGTCACGGTAGCTCGCCGGCACCTCCCCGGGATGGCGCAGGTGGTAGTCGACGAGCTCGTGGAGGACGCGCCGCGCCGCCGCGGCGCGCGAGGCGTTCGGCGCGGCATGGTAGACGCGCTCGAACATGAACGCCCGCAACTCGGCCATGACCGCGCCCAGCGCGGGGTCGAGCTCGACGGTGCCGACCGCGGCGGAGTGCTGCACGACGCCGCGGACGAACGCGTCGATCCACAGGCGGCCCGGCTCGCCGAGCGCCGCGCGCACCCCTGCGGGCAGCGCCCCGACGGTGATCGTCCCCGCCCGCACCGCGTCGAGGGCGTCGTGGGTGAGGTAGGCGATGCGGTCGGCGTAGCGCACGACCTGCCCCTCCGGCGTGGCCGGCGGCGGCTCGATGCGCCAGGTGTGCGAGCGGATCCCGTCGCGCACCTCCCAGGTGAGGTTGCGGTCCTCGAGGACCTCGTAGATCCGCACGCCCTGCGCGCCGTGGTGCCAGCCCCCGGGGCAGACCTCGTCGAGGACGTCCTCGCCGGCGTGGCCGAACGGCGTGTGCCCGACGTCATGGCCGAGGGCGATGGCCTCGGCGAGCGGCTCGTTGAGCGCGAGCGCGGCGGCGATCGCCCGGGCGATCTGGGTGACCTGCAGGGCGTGGGTCAAGCGCGTGACGTAGTGGTCGCCCTCGGGATTGATGAACACCTGCGTCTTGTGCTTGAGCCGCCGGAAGGCCTTCGAGTGCAGGATCCGGTCGCGGTCGCGCTCGAAGGGGGTGCGCAGCGCATCGTCGGGCTCGGGGCGGGCACGACCCCGCGAGGCCGCCGAGCGCGTCGCCGCCGGGCTCAGCCGCTCCTCCTCGGCGAGGCGGTCGGCGAGCCGGCGGGTGCGCAGCGGGGCGTCGTCGTCAGTCATTCCCGCCAGCGTAGTCGCGGTCCGCCGCCGGCACGTGAGGCTCCTCGGCAGGGCCTGTGGAGCGCCGGCGGTTGCGGGCCAGACGCACGAGCAGGAGGGCGACGAGGACGACGACGACCGCGGCGAGCAGGAGCGGCGCGCCGCCGACGGTGACGACGAGGAGCATGCCGGCCACGGCCACGAAGGCCTCGAGCGCCTGCTCCCAGTAGCCGGGCAGGCCGGCGGGCACCGGCTCGTCGAGGTCGGCGCGCTCGTCGACGAGCTCGACGCGCAGCGTCGAGGAGGCCGACCGGCGCTCGAGCGCCTCGAGGCGTCCCTGCACCTGCTCGCGGCGCTCCTGGACGTCCTCGAGGTAGCTCGCCACGGCGAGGGCGTCCTCGACGGTCTCGGCCTCATCGAAGAGGTCGAGGTAGAACGCCTCCTGACGATCGAGGTGGCGCAGCCGGCTCTCGAGGTCGACGTAGGCCTCGGTGACGTCCTGGGTGTCGATCTGGCGGCGGACGACCTCGCCGAGGTCGGTCGCCTCCTCGATGAGCTCATCGAACCGATCGACGGGCACCTCGACGGTCACGACGCCCCGCGTGAGCCCCTCCCGGGTCGTCGCGTCGACCTCGACGACGACCCCGCCGAGGTCGGTGGCGAGCGAGGCCACCGCGTCGTAGGCCGCGTCGAAGTCCCCGCTGTAGCGCACCGTGAGGCTGCCCTGGCGCACGATGCGCCGCGCACGGTCGGCATCGTCGAGGTCGCCGAGGTCCACGGTGCCGGCGTCGATGGCGACGTCCTCGGCGGGGGCCTCCTCGGCGACGTCGGGCGCGGGCTCGGTGACGACCTCGGCGTCGCGCCCGTCAGCCAGGAGGTCCTCAGCGGCGCCGCAGGCAGCCAACGCGACGAGGGCGAGCGCGAGGAGCCCGAGCGCGGCGAGCGCACGCACGGTGCGGGCACCCACCCCCGATGCGGTCGCTCCCCTCCCCGCCCGGTGCGCGAGCCCGCCGCTCACCCAAGGCTGACGCGTCATGACCGCCCCTCTCCCTCGCTCCGGCGACCCCTCCGGACGCTCCCCGAGCAGGCCGTCTCACCGCCTCCGACGCCCGATCGGCCCGACGGGTTCCGCCGCATCGCGGTTGGCCGGCGTTCCAACCGCTGCCTATACTCCGCGCCGATCGCCTCCCCTGCGTGGCGCTCGTCGCACGCGCCGACGGGCCACCGAGCGCTGCACGGGGGCCCTGGGACCCACCCACCACGGAGCCCGTCCTGCGACGTTGCCCCCACACCCCTGGAGCCCAAGATCATGGATGGATTCGTCGACGGCACGGTCATCGCGCTGCTCAGCGCCCTCGCGGCCGTTGCCGGCCTCGTGCTCGCCGCGTACTTCTTCGGCGTCGTCAAGAAGGCCGACCCCGGCAGCGACCGCATGGTCGAGCTCATGGGCGCGGTGCAGGACGGCGCGCGCGCCTTCCTGCGCCGCGAGTACACGTGGATCGCGGTGTTCGTCGTCGCGCTCACCG
>SLNF01000110.1 GCA_007133145.1 Nitriliruptorales bacterium | reverse complement strand
CCGCATGGAGCTCGCCGAGCAGCGCACGTCGCTCTCGCTCGAGGAGCTCTCCGGGGCGATCGCCGAGGGCGACCTGCAGACGCTCAACCTCATCGTCAAGGGCGACGTCGCCGGCTCCACCGAGGCGCTCGCCGACGCGGTGAACAAGCTCGAGCTGCCCGAGGTCAAGATCCGCATCGTCCACAAGGGCGTCGGTGCGGTCAACGAGTCCGACGTCGGCCTCGCCGAGACGTCCGGGGCGATCATCATCGCCTTCAACGTCCGTCCCGATGCCAACGCCCGCCAGGCCATCGAGGAGTCCGGCGTCGACCTGCGCCAGTACTCGGTGATCTACCAGGCCGTCGAGGACATCGAGCGGGCCGTCAAGGGCATGCTCGCACCGGAGTTCGAGGAGGTCACCGTCGGCCGGGCGGAGGTGCGCGAGATCTTCAAGGTCCCGCGGGCCGGCTACGTCTTCGGCTGCTACGTCACCGAGGGCAGCCTGCGACGCCACGCCCAGGTGCGGGTCATCCGCGACGGCGTCGTCGTCGGCTCCGACAAGGTCGACTCCCTCAAGCGCTTCAAGGACGACGTCACCGAGGTCGCGACGAGCTACGAGTGCGGCGTCGGCCTCGAGAAGTTCCAGGACGTCAAGGTCGGCGACGAGCTCGAGGTCTACGAGGAGCGCGAGGTCGCCCGCGTCTGAGGTCGGCGCAGCCGCCCGGCCCCGAGGAGGTCGCGATGATCGCCGCGCTCGTCGTCCTCGAGCTGCACCTGCCCGGTGCCGCGTCGCTGAAGGACAAGCGCGGCCCGGTGCGGTCGCTCGCCACGGGGCTGCGCAACGACCTCAAGGTCTCGGTGGCCGAGGTCGGCCATCAGGACCTCTGGCAGCGCGCACGCCTCGGTGTGGCGATCGCCGCGAGCTCGGAGACGGGCGCGCGGCGGATCGCCCAGGACGTCGAGGAGCGCTGCGCCCGCGATCCGCGCGTCGAGCTGCTCGCCGTGCACGTCGAGGTCGTCGAGAGCGAGGAGGATGGGGCATGGGATCGCGCATGGCGCGAGTGAACGAGCAGCTCAAGGAGGTCCTCGCCGTGCTCGTCGACGAGCTCACCGACCCCCGGATCGGCTTCGTGACGATCACCGGCGTCGAGACCGCCCCGGATCTCTCCCGCGCCGAGGTGTGGTACACCCAGCTCGAGGACACCCCCGAGGCGCGGCAGGCCACCGCCGAGGGCCTCGACAGCGCCGTGCCGCTGCTGCGCAGCGAGCTCGGTCGTCGCGTGCGCCTGCGCCGGGTACCCGCCCTCGACTTCCGCCACGATCCCGCACCGGGGGAGGGGCGCCACATCGAGGCGCTGCTCGAGCAGGCCCGCGACCGCGACGACGACCGATGAGCGCGGCAGCCGCGGCCGCGCGGGGCCTCGAGGGCGTGCTCGTCGTCGACAAGCCCGGCGGGGTGACCTCGCAGGACGTCGTCGGGGCGGTGCGCCGCGCGATCGGCGCGCGCCCGCGCAAGGGGCCGAAGGTCGGCCACGCGGGCACGCTCGATCCCCTCGCGACCGGGGTCCTCGTCCTCGCGATCGGGCGGGCGACCCGGCTCGTGCCCTGGTTGCAGGCCTCACGCAAGCCCTACGACGCGACGCTGCGCCTCGGGGCCACGACCGACACCCTCGATGCCGACGGCGAGGTCCTCTCCGAGGTCTCGGCGAGCCACGTCGACGAGGCCGCGGTGTGCGACGCGCTGCGCCGCTTCACCGGCGAGATCGCGCAGGTCCCGCCGATGGTCTCCGCGCTCAAGGTCGGCGGCGAGCGCCTCCACGACAAGGCCCGCCGCGGCGAGACCGTCGAGCGCGAGCCTCGGACCGTCGTCATCGACGACCTCGTCCTCGAGGCCTACGAGCCCGGCGAGCGGCCCCTCGCGCGCTTCCTCGTGACGTGCAGCACCGGCACCTACGTGCGCAGCCTCGCCGCCGACGTCGGTGAGGCCCTCGGCGTCGGCGCGCACCTCACCGCCCTGCGGCGGCTCGGGTCCGGTCGTTTCGACGTCGGCACGGCGTTGCCCCTCGAGGTCGTCGTCGAGGCCGCCCGCGCCGGGGCCCTCGCCCCCCATCTGCTGTCGCTGGCCGACGCGGTCGCCGACTTCCCCGCCCGCCACCTCGACGCCGCCGAGGCCGAGGCGCTGTCCCACGGCAGGCCCCTGCCGCCGACCGGTCACGACGGCGCGGTCGCCGCGATCGGTCCCGACGGCGACCTCGTCGCGATGCTCGCCGACCGCGACGGGGCGGCGCGGCCCGAGGCGGTGCTCGCCCGATGACCGCGAGGATCGTCGAGGGCTTCAGCGGCCTCGAGCCGGCTGCCTCCGCGGTGGCGATCGGCTTCTTCGACGGTGTGCACCGGGGGCACCGGGCGATCATCGACCGGGCGCGGCAGGTCGCCCACGAGCGCGGGCTGCGCAGCGTCGTCGTGACCTTCGACCGTCACCCCATGGAGGTCGTCGCTCCCGGCAGCCAGCCTCGGCTCCTGCAATCCCTCGGGCGGCGGGTCCGGACGCTCGCCGAGCAGGGCGTCGACGTCGTCGTCGTCCTGCCCTTCGACGACGACCTGCGCCACCTCGCGCCCGAGGGCTTCGTCGGCTGGGTCCTCACGGGCCCGCTCGTGGCCGCCGCGGTCGTCGTCGGGGCGAACTTCCGCTTCGGCCACAAGGCCGCCGGCGACGTCGCCACCCTGGCCGAGATCGGCTCGCGTGAGGGCTTCAGCGCCGAGGGCGTGACGCTGCTCACCGACGCCGATGGGGCGGTGATCTCCTCGACGGCGATCCGCACCGCCCTCGACGAGGGCGACCTCGCCACCGCCTCGCGCATGCTCGGCCGACCCCATGCCGTCGACGGGCTCGTCGTGCGCGGCGACCGGCGCGGCTCGTCGCTTGGCTACCCCACCGCCAACCTCCACGTCGACCCCCGTATCGCCGTGCCCGCCCCGGGTGTCTACGCCACGGAGTTCTGCCACCCCGACGGCCGGGTCCTGCCCGCAGCGACCAGCGTCGGCACGAACCCGACGTTCGGTGGGCACGAGCTGCGGGTCGAGGCCTACCTCCTCGACGTCGATGAGGACCTCTACGGCCTCGACGTCGCGCTGGCGTTCCGGCAGCGCATCCGCGGGCAGATGACCTTCGACCGCGTCGGGGACCTCGTGGCCCAGATGGACGACGACGTGGTCGCGGTGCGCCGCATCCTCGGCGCCTGAGCGATGGCCGCCGTGCCCAGGGGCCGCCAACGGGCGCTGCAGGTCGGTCTGCTACTCGCCGCGCTCGCCGCGGTTGTCGTCGCCGACCGCACCGCGAGCGCCCTGGCCCGCGCGGTCGGCAGCGGCGTGGCCAGCGCCCTGATCTCGGTGGGCGGCCACGTCGTCGGCGGGTGGGCGCTCGGCCTGGCCCTGCGTCTGCAGGTCGCACGTGCCTCACGACCCGATCCCCGCGCGCGGCTGCTGCTCGGCGTGCCCGCCGGGCTGCTCGCGGCGCTGCCGATGGCCCTCGCCGTGGCACCGGGACGTCTCGTCGCCGTCCTGCCCGGCTGGCTGCTCGCGCTCCAGGTCGCCGCGCCGTTCGCTGGCGTCGCCCTCGGGCTCGTCCTCGCGCTCGCCGTCGTGCCGGCGCGCCGTTGAGGCGGTCTCAGTCGAGCACGCGCAGCGTGACCTCGACGGTGCCGCGCGAGAGCGGTGCGAGGGCCTCGAACGTCGCCCGGGAGAGGTCGAAGCGCCGCCCGGTCCACTCCGCGGGACCCCAGTCGGTGGCCACGGCCTCGACCGTCGCGCCCTCCGGGCCGGTGAGCGCCACGCGGGTGCCGCAGCGCAGCTCGCGCGTCGCGAGCGTGAGCGCGCCGGGGTCGAAGCGGTCGCCGCAGGCGGTGGTCAGCCCCTCGAAGCCAGGGCCGTACCACGACGCGGTCCCCTCGAGGGTGAGCCCGGCGGGCGAGGCCGGCAGCACCCGCGGGCTCGTCCGCGCCGGGGTGTCGGCCCCGGTGCCGCGTGCGGCGTCCTCCCCTTCCGTCGGGTCCTCCTGCCCCGCTGCGTCGTCGCGCTCCGCCGGCGCCGGGGCGGGCGTCGTCGTGGGCTCGGGGGTCGGCGTGGGGGCGGGCGCGGGGTCGGTGGCGGACGCCGGCCCGGGCTCGGCGTCCTCTACGTCGTCGCTGTCGGGCCGGGCCGCTTCGGCGGTCTGCTCGGAGGGTG
>SLNF01000258.1 GCA_007133145.1 Nitriliruptorales bacterium | reverse complement strand
TGATCGACGCCGCGGAGTCCGAGGAGGTCATCGAGTCCGACGAGCGGCAGATGATCCACTCGATCTTCGAGCTCGGCGACACCGTCGTGCGCGAGATCATGGTGCCCCGCCCCGACATGGTGACCGTCTCGGTCGACGACCCGCTCTCGGGGGTCCTCGACGTCGTGCTCAACGCCGGGCACTCGCGGATCCCCGTCTACAAGACCGACCGCGACGAGATCGTCGGCGTGCTCTACGCCAAGGACGTCCTGCGCCGCCTGCACCTCTCGGGTGACCGTCGCAGCCCGTGGGAGGAGCTCCTGCGCCCGGCGCACTTCGTGCCCGAGCTCAAGCCCGTCGACGCGCTGCTGCGCGAGCTGCAGAGCGCCCGGGTGCACCTCGCCGTCGTCGTCGACGAGTACGGTGCGACGGCGGGCCTCGTCACGATCGAGGACATCCTCGAGGAGATCGTCGGCGAGATCGAGGACGAGTACGACGAGGCCGAGGTCCTCGTCGAGCCGCTCGGCGAGGGATCGTGGCGCGTCGACGCACGCCTGCCCGTCAACGAGCTGTCCGACCTCGTCGACACGCCGTTGCCCAACGAGGAGTGGGACACCGTTGGTGGCCTGCTCTTCGGCCTCCTCGGCCACGTCGCCACGCCCGGTGAGCAGGTCGCCGTCGACGGCGTGCGCCTGACCGCCGAGCGGGTCAAGGGCCGGCGCATCGCGAAGGTCCTCGTCGACCGCGCCGAGGCGCCCCAGGAGGAGCCCTCGTGAGCTCCCAGGACCGTGCCCTACCCCCGCCCAGCGACGCTGAGCTGCTCGACATCGCCCGTGCGGCGCGCACGACGGCCTACGCGCCCTACTCGCGCTTCCGGGTCGGCGCGGCGATCGCGACCGTCGACGGTCGCATCCTCTCCGGGGCCAACGTCGAGAACGCCGCGTACCCGGCGGGAGTGTGTGCCGAGCGGGTGGCCGCGAGCCAGGCCGTCGTCGCCGGCAGCCGTGACTTCAGCGCCATCGCCATCGTTGGTGACGGCGCGGGTCCCTGCACCCCCTGCGGGATGTGCCGGCAGTTCCTCTACGAGTTCGCCCCGAACCTCCGTGTGCTCGCGAGCGGGGAGGAGGGCGCGGTGCGCGCCTACATCCTCGGTCGCGACCTCCTGCCCGACGGCTTCGGGCCGCGTCGGCTGCGGACCTGAGCCGCGCCGGGCGGCGCATCCGGGGGTCGGACCGTCCCGCGCCCGCACGGTGGGACGCAGCGATCAAGGGGATTGGCGTGCGGGGCATGAGGCTGCTGCTCGTTGCCGGGCTCGTCGTGCTCGTCGCCGCCTGCTCGAGCCTCTCCGAGCGGGCGAGCGCGTCGCCGAGGAGGTCACCGGCGCGATGACCGGCGGTGACGTCGCGATCGACGCCGAGGGGGGGCGAGGTCCGCCTCTCCGACGGTGAGGGCGGCGAGGCGACCTCCAGGGCAGGCGAGGGCAGCGACCTGCCCGAGTCCTTCCCCTCCGAGCTGACCCTGCCGTCCTCCCTCGAGCCCATTGGGGCCTTGAGCCAGACCGAGGACGGCGTGGAGCACACCGCGGTGCAGCTCGTCCCCGGCCCGCGGGACGAGGCCCCGCCGGGCCGGCCCGCCGACGGGCGGGGGCCGACGCGCCGACAGGCTGAGGCGATGCGACGACGTGCCGAGGCAGACTGGGGTCATGCGCAGCGGATTCGCCTCGGTCGTCGGTCGACCCAACGTCGGCAAGTCGACGCTCGTCAACGCCCTCGTCGGCGAGAAGGTCGCGATCACCACGCCGGTTCCCGGCACGACCCGCCATGCGATCCGCGGGGTCCTGCACCGCCCGTCGGAGGAGGAGGGCGGCGAGGACGCCCAGGTCGTCTTCGTCGACACCCCTGGGCTGCACAAGCCGCAGTCGGTGCTCGGCACGCGCATGAACGAGGTCGCCCGCGAACAGCTCGGCGGCGTCGACCTCGTCGTCTTCCTCGTCGACGCCGCCGCGGGCATCGGCCGGGGTGACGCCTACGTCGCGGGCCTGCTCGCCGATGCGCCGGTGCCGGTGCTCGCCGCGGCGAACAAGGTCGACCGGCTCAGTCGCGCCGCCCAGCTGCCGGCGCTCGCCGCCCTCGACGAGCTCGGCGACTTCGAGGAGGTCGTGCCGATCTCCGCGGCCACCGGCGAGGGCCTCGACATCCTCACCGAGCTCATCCTCGCCCGCCTGCCCGAAGGGCCGCCGTACTTCCCGCCGGAGATGACGAGCGACCAGCCGCTCGAGCGCGTCCTCGCCGAGATCATCCGCGAGAAGGCGATCGTGCGGATGCGCGAGGAGGTACCGCACTCGGTCGCCGTCGTCGTCGAGGAGGTCGGCCCCGGCGAATCGGAGGGCGTCACCGCGGTGCACGCTGTGCTCTACGTCGAGCGCGAGTCCCAGCGCGGCATCGTCATCGGGCACCAGGGCCGCGTCCTCGGTGACATCGGTCGTGCCGCCCGCGAGGAGCTCGAGCTCGTCCTCGACAGCCGGGTGTGGCTCGATCTGCGCGTCAAGCTCATGAAGGAGTGGCAGCGCGACCCCAAGGCGCTCGAGCGGCTCGGCTACTAGCGGACGCCGCGGGCGGTGCGGGTTCGGCCCGCCCGGTCGCGCCGGTGGCTCACCAGTCGTGCGGCAGACCGAGGTCGGCGCGCAGCGCCGCGCGGCGTCGGGGACCGACGACCTCCTCGAGGAGGAGGGCCTTCCCGGGCTTGTAGGCGCGGTAGATGACCCACCACACGGCGGGGTCGGCGTAGGGCACGGCGTAGCCGTCGACCTCGACCCAGCCGTGGGGGTGATGGTCGAGGTGGGCGACGCCGTCGGGATGACGCAGCGCCATGCCGCCGAGGAGGTCGACCTCGACCCCCCTGACGACGATCGTCGCGAACCAGGCCGTGGCCCAGAGGTCGGTGCCGTCGCGGTCGACGTCGACGGGCCCGGTGGCGAGCGCGGCGAGCGCGGTGGCCTCGGCGTCGGCGGGCAGCATGACGTCGAGGTCACCGACCTCCTCGGCGAGGCCGAGGGCCCACAGCAGGCCGCTGCCGCCGAGGCTGAAGGTGACCTCGGCGTCGTCGAGCCGCCCGGCGACGGCGACGAGGGCCTGGCGTACCTGCGCGTCCATCCGCTCGTGCTCCTTGCTCGCGTCGACGTTGCCGGCTCGGCGGGACCGCGCACTCTAGGGTGTGGTTCATGGCGCTCTACCGCGAGCAGGGCATCGTCCTGCGCACGACGAAGCTCGGTGAGACCGACCGGATCCTCAGTGTCCTCACCCAGGGTCGCGGCAAGGTCCGTGCGGTGGCCAAGGGCGTGCGCAAGCCCGGCTCGCGCTTCGGTGGGCGCCTCGAGCCGTTCGGCCACGTCGACCTCCAGCTCTACGAGGGCCGGCGCGGGCTCGACATCATCAACCAGGCCGAGCTCATCACCCCGTTCGACGCGGTGCGCGGCGACTGGGTGCTCTCGGCGTGCGGCTCGACGATGGTCGAGGCCGCCGACCTCCTCGCCCAGGAGCACGAGCGGACGACGTCGCTGTTCCTCCTCCTGCTCGACGGTCTGCGCCAGCTCGCCACGGTCCCCGCGCAGCCCTCGGTCGTCGTCGACGCCTACCTCCTGCGCCTCGCCTCGGTGGCGGGCTACCACCCCTCCCTCGAGGGCTGCGCCGGCTGCGGTCGTCCCGGTCGCCACGGGGTCTTCCACCTTGAGCTCGGCGGGGCGCTGTGCCCGGGGTGCGCGCCGGTCGGCTCGCAGCCGCTGGCCGAGGGTGTCCTCGAGGCGCTCGTGGCCCTGCGCGAGGCCGACTGGGGCCTCGATGCCGCCGTTGACCCCGCGGCCCGCCGCCTGGCCGGCTCGCTCGTCGCGAGCTACCTCAGCCACCACCTCGGTCGCCCGCTCGCCGCCTGGGAGCTCGTGCCCCGATGAGCGACGCCGACCTCACCGCGCGCCTCGACGAGGTCGACCTCGAGCGCCTGCCGGCGCACGTGGCGATCATCATGGACGGCAACGGCCGGTGGGCCGCCGAGCGCGGCGAGCCTCGCCGCGTCGGGCACGCCGCCGGTGAGGCCGCGCTCTTCGACACCGTCGAGGGCGCGCTCGACCTCGGCCTCGACCACCTCACGGTGTGGGCGTTCTCGACCGACAACTGGAAGCGCCCCTCCGAGGAGGTGCGCTGGCTCATGTGGTTCAACCGCGACCTCCTGC
>SLNF01000284.1 GCA_007133145.1 Nitriliruptorales bacterium | reverse complement strand
CGGTGAGGGCTTCGGGCACCTCACCGCCCGCGGCAGCCGCGAGGTCGCCCGTCGCCGCGGCGGGCGCGCCCGCGGACAGGGCGAGCGTGACGGCCAGCGCCGCCAGCGGCGCGTGCCTGCCCGGTGTCGCCAAGCCCCGCCGGGTCCCTGTTCGAGAGCGCCTTCCAGCCCGCATGGATCCTCCCCCCGCTTTCCTCGTCAGCCCGCGAAGCCCCAGATCGCCACGGGGATGCCCCCGCCCTCGGCCGAGTCGATGAGGATCGTCCACCCTGTGCCCGGGCCGTCGAGCGAGCCCGACCAGACGAGGATCTCCCGCTCACTCGACGGTGACGGGGCGCCGCTGTAGCCCGCGAACTCGCAAGCTGGCTCGTCACGGTCACACAGGATGGGCGCGTCGCTGCCGTCGCCGGATTGCTCGAGCCACCAGGCGACGAGCTCGTCGACCGTGACGTCCGCGGTCACGAGGAGGCGCTCAGTCACCCCAGTCGCGTCGGGGTGCGGCCCGGGGCCCTCGTAGCTCGACGGCGTCGGCAACGGGAGCGTCGTGGGGATCAGCGCCTCGTCGACACCGTCGGGCCGACCGACCGTCAACACACCAGCGGCGGCGAACAGCATCGTCTCGCTGATGGCGGCGGTGCCGCCGAGGGCGGTGACGGTGGTGGGGTCGAGGTCGGTGATGGCGTTGAGGGTGGCGGCTGGCGGGCTGCCGGTGGTGGGGGTGAGCAGGATGGGCCCGTTGGTGAGGGCTGCGGCGGCGAGGGCGTCGGCGGGGTCGTCGGCGCGGGCGAGGTAGACGGTGTCGGCGCCGTCGGGGTGGGCGGTCCGGGCGATGGCCGCGGCGGTGGCGAAGCGGTTCTCGCCGGCGATCCTGTCGGTGGCGCGGCCGTCCTGCGCTGAGGCCGGCAGCGCCAGCCCGATGACGACCGCCACGGCGAGTGTCGCTGCGGTGAGCGGCGTCGACCAGCGGACGGCAAGCATGGTGATCCCCCTGCGTCAGGCCCCGGAGGGTGGCCTCAGCGCCACCGCCGCGGGACCATAGCAACCCGAATCGGGCGCCGGCCACCGTGGGGACGCACGGTGCCGGGCGCCGTCACGGAAGCGTCGCGCTCGACGCACGGGGGTGTCGAGGTCCGCTGCCCGCGCGTGGCGCTCGGGGCGTCGGTTGATGTCAGGGCCGAACGATCGGAACCTGCGCGCCGAGAGCGTCCGCCGCGGGTTCGTCCGCGCCACCGGACTCGGGCCGATCACCCTGCTGCCTGCTGCTCGCGATCGCGATCGCCGCCTCCAACGTCCGGAAGCCCCGCGTCTGGCACGCCGCCATCGGCCTCGGCGACCCCGCCAACCCGCTGCACGCCGCCGAGGACCCCGGCCACGGCTACCTCGAACTCGACGACGCACAAGCCGCCGCCATCGACGAGGCCTACCGGCAACCCCGCAGCGCGTGAAACCCGCCACCGACCGCACAAGGGGCGCCGCACACGCGGCGCCCCACACCGTCAGCGGCCCCCACACCGGCGAATTTCGCTACGTCACCCAGCCGAATTTCGCGAAGACCCCCTGGAGCGGGTGAGGGGAATCGAACCCCCGTTGCGAGCTTGGGAAGCTCGTGTTCTACCATTGAACTACACCCGCGGGCTGAGCAGGCATGATACGGCCGTCGCCGTGCCCCGCGCAATCGAGGCCAGCCCGATGATCCTCTCCGACCGCGACCTCCGCGCCCAACTCGACGCTGGCCGGGTCGCCATCGACCCGCTCGCCGACGACGCGTTGCAGCCCTCCTCGATCGACCTGCGCGTCGACCGGCGCTTCCGGGTCTTCGCGAACCACCGCTACCCCTACATCGACACCCGCGAGCCTCAGCCCGACCTCACCGAGCTCGTCGACGTCGCCGAGGGCGAGCCGTTCGTCCTGCACCCCGGGGAGTTCGTCCTCGGCGCGACGCTCGAGCGCGTCGCCCTGCCCGATGACCTCGTGGCCCGTCTCGAGGGCAAGTCGAGCCTCGGGCGCCTCGGGTTGCTCATCCATTCGACCGCGGGCTTCGTCGACGCCGGCTGGGACGGCTGGCTCACCCTCGAGCTCTCCAACGTCGCGACGTTGCCGATCGCGATCTACCCGGGGATGAAGATCGGCCAGCTCGCACTCTTCCGGCTGTCCTCCCCCGCCGAGCGGCCCTACGGGGCCTCGGCGCTGGGCAGCAAGTACCAGGGGCAGGAGGGCCCGACCGCGAGCCGCTACTACGAGAACTTCCGGGGGCGGGCCTCAGGCTGAGGGCGCGGCCCCGCCGGAGGGCTCCCCTGCGCCGCCGACCTCGCTGAGCGAGCGGGGCCCCGTCGCGTCGCGCCGGGCCACCAGCAGGGCGTCGAGGAGGGCGTCGAGGCCGGCTTGCTTCGGGACGAAGGCGTCGGCGCCGAGGTCGAGGACGTCCTCGGCGGCCTCGGGCGGCTCAGAGGAGAAGACGACGATCGCTGCCCCGGGCAGCAGCGCCCGCAGCAGCGGCAGGGCCGCCCGGCCGTCACGGCGGGGCATCGACAGGTCGAGGGAGACGCCGGCGGGAGCGGTGCGCTCGGCGACCCCGACGGCCTCGACGCCATCCGCGGCCTCGCCGGCGAAGGCGAAGGCGGGATGCTCCTTCATCGCGCGGACGAGGACGGAGCGGATCCCCGGGTGGTCCTCGACGACGAGGACTCGCAGTGGCGCGGGCTGCTGCTCCATGCTCCCGCCTTCCTGTGACCCTCTGTCCCGTAGAGACGACCAGAAGCCACGTAATGTAAGGATTGCCGCGGGGCTGGGTTGCGTCAATGGTTGCACCGGTGGACCGGCGGGGCCGCCGCGGAAGCGCTGAGCGCTCAGCTGGTCTCCGGGGCCTCGCTCCTGGCAGCGGTGACCGAGGGGTGGGCGTGATCCCCGTTGACCTCGGCGACCGGCAGGACCGCCTCGGCGAGGAGGTGGGCGACGTCGACGACGCGCACCTGGCCCTCGGCGAGCTCGCCCTGGCCGGTCTTGTCGGCGACGGCGTCGTCGAGCATGACCTTGCAGAAGGGGCAGGCCGTCGTGACGACGTCGGGCGCGAGGTCGAGGGCCTCGTCGACGCGCTCGTGGTTGACGCGCTTGCCGAGGTCCTCCTCCATGAAGAAGCGGGCCCCGCCGGCGCCACAGCAGAAGCTCTGGCTGCGGCTGCGCCCCATCTCGACCTTCTCGGGTCCGCCGACGGCGTCGACGACGCCGCGGGGCTCGTCGTAGACCTCGTTGTGCCGGCCGAGGTAACAGGGGTCGTGGTAGGTGACCCGCCCGGCGATCTCGGTGCGGGGGGAGAGCCGTCCCTCGACGAGGAGGTGGGCGAGCAGCTCGGTGTGGTGGATGACCTCGAAGTGGCCCCCGAAGTCGGGGTACTCGTTGGCGAGGGTGTTGAGGCAGTGCGGGCAGGTGGCGACGATGCGCCGGGCACCGACCTCGTTGAGGGTCTCGACGTTGGCCTCGGCCATCATCTGGAAGAGGTACTCCATGCCGAGCCGCCGGGCGGGGTCGCCGGTGCACGACTCCGCCGGCCCGAGCACCGCCCAGCTCACCCCGGCGGCGTCGAGGAGGTCGGCGACGGCCTGGGTCGTCCGCTTCGCCCGGTCCTCGAACGCCCCGGCGCAGCCGACCCAGAAGAGGTACTCCACGTCGTCGTCGATCGGGCCGTCGACGACGCGGATGTCGCGGTCGCCGGCCCAGTCGAGGCGCTTGGTCGAGCCCGCGCCCCACGGGTCGCCGGAGTTCTCGAGGTTGCGGAGCATCGCCCCGGCTTCGGGGGGGAAGCTCGACTCCATCATCGCCTTGTAGCGGCGCAGGTCGACGATGTGGTCGACGTGCTCGATGTCGACCGGGCACTCCTCGACGCAGGCGCCGCACGTCGTGCACGACCACAGGACGTCGTAGTCGATGACGACCCCGCCCTCGCCGGGCGCGTCGCCGACGAGGGGGGTGTTGAGGACCGCGGCGTCGCCGTCGGCCTCGCGCTTGGCGCCGTCGAGGAGGTAGGGACCCTTGGCGTAGAGGTGGTCGCGCAGGTCCATGATGAGCAGCTTCGGCGACAGCGGCTTGCCGGTGTGCCACGCCGGGCACTGGCTCTGGCAGCGACCGCACTCGGTGCAGGAGTACATGTCGAGGAGGCGCTTGAAGCCGAAGTGCTCGATCTCGCCGACGCCGAGGACGTCGTCCTCGTCCATCTCCTCGACGTCGATGCGGTCG
>SLNF01000251.1 GCA_007133145.1 Nitriliruptorales bacterium | reverse complement strand
TGCACCGGCCCTCGACTGAGGGCAGCGCCGCAGGTGCTCAGGGCTTGAGGAGCCCCTCGAAGCGGCGCGCGGCGATGGCGCCGCCGACGGCGGTCATCGCGAGCAGGAAGGCGACGTGGCCGAGCAACGAAGGCTCGATGACACCGAGGGTGAGCCCGCGCAACAGCGCCGCGCCGTGGTAGAGGGGGGAGAGCTGCACGAGGGGCTGGACGGCGTCGGGGTAGACGTCGAGGGGGAAGAACGTGGCCGAGAGCAGGAGCATCGGCAGGGTGACGACCTGCACGAGCTCGTTGTCCTGCCAGTCGCGGATCCAGGTCGCCGCGGCGGTACCGACCGCGGAGAAGGCGAAGCCGATGAGCACGGCGCCGGGCAGCGCGGCGAGCCCCCACCACGACGGGATCGTGCCGAGCGCCGCGGCGATGACGAGGAATGCCCCTGCGTACATGAGCCCCCGCAGCTGGCTGAAGGCGATCTCGCCGACGGCGAGGTCGAGCGGACGCAGCGGCGTGGCGAGCATCCCGTCGTAGGTGCGCCAGAAGCGCAGCTTGACGAAGGTGTTCGTCGTCGACTCGAGCACCGCACCGTTCATCGCGCTGACCGCGAGCATCGCCGGGGCGACGAAGGCGGCGTAGGCCACCGGTTCGCCGTCGGGGCCGACGACGCCGGGCACGAGCGAGCCGAGTCCGACGCCGATCGCGAGGAGGAAGAAGACCGGCTCGAAGAAGCCGCTGGCGACGACGAACCAGAAGCGGCGGTAGAACAGGACGTTGCGCTCGACGACGACGCCGACGCGGCTGCCTCCACCCTCCCGCAGCCTGAGCGCTCGCATGAGCAGCGCACTCATCGGGTCAGCAGCTCCCGGATCTTGCGCTCGGCGAGGGCGGCGCCGAGCACGGCGAGGCCGACGAGCACCGCGAGGTGGCCCGCCGCCGGCCAGGCGGGGTCGGTGCCCAGCGCGGCGAGCCGGGCGAGCTCGGCGCCGTGCCACAGCGGGGAGAGCGGCGCCACGGCCTGGAGCGCCGCGGGCAGGCGGTCGATGGGGAAGAACGTCCCGCTGAACAGGAAGAGCGGCACGATGCCGAAGCGCAGGAGCGCGGTCATGGCCTGGTGGTTGCGCACCCGTGCGGTGAAGGCGGTGACGAGGCCCGTGAACGCCGCAGCGAGGAGCATGCCCGCGCCCACGGCGACGAGCGTGCCGAGCGGGGGGGCCGCGCCGAGGGCGACGATGACGAGGCCGATGAGCAGCCCCGCGGCGCCGGCGCGCAGGACGATGAAGGCGAGGTTGCCGAGCACGAGGTCGACGGGGCGGACCGGCGTGGCGACGATCGCGTGGTAGGTGCGCCGCCACTCGAGGCCGACCATGACCGGCCACAGCGACTCCGAGGCGGCGAGCTGCATCGCCGTGGCCACGAGCAGCCCTGGGGCGAGGAAGGCGAGGTAGGAGCCACCGGGCAGCGCGGCGGCCTGGCCGGGGTCGGCGACGGCGCCGATGCCGAGGCCCATCGCGAGGAGGTAGAGCAGCGGGTTGAGCAGGGCGCTGGCAACCGCGCTGCGGAAGGTCCGCCTTGCGGCGCGCACCCGTCCCGCAAGCACGCTCGTGATCCGCGTGGGCGTCGAGGGCGTCGTGGGCGCCGAACTCTGGGCCGAGGTGTCGACGGCCATCAGTCGACGAGGGTGCGCCCGGTCAGGCGCAGGAAGACGTCCTCGAGGCCGGCGCGCCGCGGCAGCAGCGGTACCCGTGCCAGCCCGCGGTCAGCGAGCTCGCCGACGGTGCCGTCGGCGTCGGCGGTGTAGAGCAGGACACGGTCGGGCAGCACCTCGGTGCGCAGGGCGACCGCCTCGACGGCGGCGAGGTCGAGTTCCTCGGCCGGGGCGTGGAGCTCGACGACCTCCTTCGAGGCGTAGCGGGCGATGAGGTCGGCGGGGGCGCCCTCGGCGACGATCCGGGCGCGGTCCATGACGACGAGGCGATCGCAGAGCTGCTCGGCCTCGTCCATGTAGTGGGTCGTGAGGATGAGCGTTGCGCCCTCGCGCTTGAGCCGGCGCAGGCGGTCCCAGAGGACGTGGCGCGCCTGGGGGTCGAGCCCGGTCGTCGGCTCGTCGAGCAGGATCATGTCGGGGCGGTTGACGAGCGCGCGGGCGATCGTCAGCCGCCGGCGCATCCCGCCCGAGAGCGTCTCGGTCTTGGCGTTGGCGCGCTCGGTCAGCTCGGCGAACGCGAGGAGGTCGGCGACGCGTTCGCGCAGCACGTTGCGCGGCAGCCCGAAGTAGCGCCCGTAGATGTAGAGGTTCTCCCGGGCGGTGAGCTCGCGGTCGAGGTTGTCCTCCTGGGGGACGACCCCGAGGCGGGCGCGGACCTCGGTGCCCTCGCGGACGGGGTCACGCCCGAGGACGCGCAGGTACCCCTCGGTTGGCGGGCTGACCGCGCCGATCATCCGCATCGTCGAGGACTTCCCGGCGCCGTTGGGCCCGAGGAAGCCGAAGGCCTCGCCGCGCTCGACGCGGACGTCGATGGCGTCGACGGCGGTGAAGTCCCCGAAGCGCTTCGTGAGCGCGCGGGCGTCGATGACGGGCTCGGGTTTCACAGCCGCTGACGCTAGCAGCGGGGGTCCGCGCCCGCCGCCCCCGGCCGCGAGCCGAGCGCGCGATCGGGGCGTGTGCCCGCCCCGGTCCCCGCGTACCCTCGGGGAGACACCCACCCGGGTGCCGCAACCTCGTGCGAGGACGCTCGTGGCCATCACCAAGTACCTCGGCACCGAGACCGAGTTCGGGATCTCCGTCGTCGGTCGTCCCGACTTCAACCCGGTCCTGGCCTCGTCGCTCGTCGTCAACGCCTACGCCGCCGACGAGCGTCACCGCACCCGCTGGGACTACGAGGAGGAGAACCCCCTGCGTGACGCCCGGGGCTTCACCCAGCCGGGCGCCGCGGAGCCACCGGAGGAGGAGGACGCCGGGCTCGCCAACGCGATCCTGTCCAACGGCGCGCGCTTCTACGTCGACCACGCCCATCCCGAGTACTCCTCGCCGGAGTGCTCGAACCCGCGCGACGCCGTGATCTGGGACAAGGCGGGGGAGCGGATCCTCGAGGTCGCAGCCGAGCGCGCCGCCGCGACGCTGCGCCATGACCCCGAGGGTGGACCGGGCCGCATCGTCATCAGCAAGAACAACACCGACGGCAAGGGTGCGGCCTACGGGATGCACGAGAACTACATCGTCGACCGGGCGCTGCCGTTCGGCGAGCTGAGCCGCCAGCTCATCCCCTTCTTCGTCTCCCGGCAGGTCCTCGTCGGCGCTGGGCGGGTCGGCAACGAGTTCGGCCTCGCCGACGTGCCCTACCAGATCAGCCAGCGCGCGGACTTCTTCGAGACCGAGCTCGGTCTCGAGACGACGCTGAAGCGCCCGATCATCAACACCCGCGACGAGCCGCACGCCGATCCTGAGCGCTTCCGGCGGCTTCACGTCATCATCGGCGATGCGAACATGAGCGAGGTCGCGACCTACCTCAAGCTCGGCGCGACCGCGCTCGTGCTGTCGATGGCGGAGGACCGCTTCCTGCCGCAACCGCCCGCCCTCGTCGAGCCGGTGCGCTCGCTGCACCGCATCAGCCACGACCTGACGGTGAGCACGACCGTGCCGTTGCAGGACGGTCGGGAGGTCACCGCGCTGGACCTACAGACCCACTACCTCGAGCACGCCCGCAAGTACACCGAGGAGGGCCTCGCACCGGATTGGGCCGGGGACGTCCTCGCGGTGTGGGAGCGCCTCGTCGACGGGATGGCGCGCGACCCCTTGAGCCTCGACGGCGTCGTCGACTGGGTGACGAAGTACCGGCTGCTGCGTCGCTACGTCGACCGCGACGGCCTCGACTGGGACGCGGCGAAGCTCAAGCTCATCGACGTCCAGTACCACGACGTGCGCCGGGACAAGGGGCTCTACAACCGGCTCGCAGCCGGGGGCCGCGTCGAGCGGCTCGTCGGCGAGGACGAAGTCGCCCGCGCCGTCGAGCACCCGCCCGAGGACACCCGGGCCTACTTCCGCGGGCGCTGCCTGGCGAAGTACCGCGAGGAGCTTGCCGCTGCCGGCTGGGATTCGCTCATCTTCGATGTCGGCGCCGACAGCCTGCAGCGCGTGCCGATGATGGATCCAGGCCGGGGAGGCGCGGCGGCCACCCGCGCGCTCATCGACGCCTCGCCGACGGCCTCGGCGCTGCTCGCGAGGCTCCAGCGCGGACG
>SLNF01000050.1 GCA_007133145.1 Nitriliruptorales bacterium | reverse complement strand
GTGTGCGCCGCGGCGAGGCTCGCGAGGTCGGCCCAGCGTCCGCCGGCGGCGAGGACCGCTGCCGCACCGTCGTGGCCCCGACGGGCGGCCAGCCAGCCCGGGTCCTCGTCGGCCTCGTCCTCGGCATCGAGCGCGGCGAGCAGCCGGTCGCCGAGTGCCGGGTCCTCGAGAGCGCCCGCCACGGCGGCGCGCGCCCGCGGATCACGCAGGCGTTCGGGGTGCCAGCCGGCGAAGGGACGCAGCGGGCGCGGCAGCGTGCTGCGCGGGGCCTCGTCGGTGACCCGCCGCACCGCGCGCAGCAGCGGGCCCCACAGGCCGACCGGCAGCGCGTCGAGTGCCTCCCGCGGGCTCGGCCCGTGGCCCTCCGCGCTGCCGTGGTCCTCGGCGCCGGGCTCGGCCAAGGCGGCTACACGCGTTCCGAGGCCGAGGAGGCCGTGCCCGCGCCGGGCACGTCGACGACCTCGACGCGCGCGCCGGTACCGCACCAGCGGCAGGTCACCGCCTCGACGGTGACCTCACGCTCCTCCTCGTCGATGCGACCCTCCCCGGCGAGGTCGACGTGCCAGAAGCGCCGCACCCGCTCGGTGGTCTCGATGTCGAAGCGCGTGAGGTTGCCGCAGCCCGCGCAGCGGAAGCGGGTGCCCGGCTCCAGTCCGGTCAGCTCGTGCATGGCGGCTCCTCTGCCTCGGGGCACGCGTCGCGTCTGCGACCGGGACACCATCGAGGGTACCGTCCCGCCGACACGTCGCGACGCACGCTCGCGACGCGACCGAGGACCGGAGGCCCCGTGGGTCACACACAGGTGATGTGGTTCCGTCGCGACCTCCGCGTGACCGACAACCCCGCCCTCGCCGCGGCGCAGGCCGAGGGTGGTCGTCTCGTCGCGCTCTTCGTGCTCGACCGGGCGCTGCTGCACGGCCCGAGGGTGGGCGCGCCGCGCCTGGCCTATCTCGCCGACGCCCTCGCCGACCTCGACGAGCGCCTCACCGATCGCGGCAGCCGCCTCGTCGTGTGTCACGGCCGCCCCGCCGACATCGTGCCCGAGATCGCCGCGTCGGCCGACGCCACAGCGGTGCACGTCAACGCCGACGTCTCGCCCTTCGCGCGTCGGCGTGACGCCGAGGTCGCCCGCCGCCTCGCGACGGAAGGCCGTCGTCTCGAGGCCCACGACGGAGTGCTCGTGCACCCACCCGGGTGCATCACCACCGGCGCGGGTGATCCCTACAAGGTCTTCACCCCGTTCTACCGGTCGTGGCGACGCCATGGCCTGCCCGAGCCGTTGCCCTCCCCCGACGTCCTGCCGCCGAGTCCGGGACTGCGCGGTGAGGGCGTCCCCGGCCGTGAGGGACTCGGTGGGGCCGACGCCCCCGCCGAGCCGGCCGGCGGGGAGTCCCGGGCGCTGGCACGCCTCGAAGCCTTCCTCGAGGAGCGCGCCTCGAGGTACCACGAGCAGCGCGACCTCCTCGGGGTCGAGGGCACGAGCCGGCTCTCCGCGGACCTGCACTACGGCTGCCTCTCGCCACGCACGGTGCTCGCTCGGCTCGACCACGACGATCCCGGCCACGACGCCTTCGCCAGCGAGATCGCCTGGCGCGACTTCTACGGTCACGTGCTGCACGCCTGGCCGGAGGTCGTCGACACCGAGTTCAACCCCGTCTGGCGCGCCCTGCCGTGGGAGGGCGAGGGCCCGCTCTTCGACGCCTGGCGCGAGGGGCGCACCGGCTTCCCCGTCGTCGACGCCGCGATGCGCCAGTTGCTCGCCACCGGGTGGATGCACAACCGCGCGCGCATGATCGTCGCGAGCTTCCTCTGCAAGGACCTGCGCATCGACTGGCGCCTCGGCGAGGCCCATTTCCTGCGCCACCTCGTCGACGGCGACGTTGCGAGCAACAACGGCGGGTGGCAGTGGGCCGCCGGCACCGGCACCGACGCCCAACCCTACTTCCGCATCTTCAACCCCACGAGCCAGGGACAGCGCTTCGACGCCGAGGGTGCCTACGTGCGCCGCTGGGTGCCCGAGCTCGCCGCAGTGCCGGACCGCTATCTCCACGAGCCGGCGGCGATGCCCGCGGCGACCGCCCGGGACGTCGGGCTGAAGCTCGGCGAGGACTACCCGTGGCCGATCGTCGACCACGCGGAGGAGCGCGAACGCACCCTCGCGTGGTTCAAGGAGCACCGCCTCGAGGGCTGATCGCCTCGGCCGGGAGGCGCGGCGAGGGCAGCGCCCCCGCGCCGACCTGTGCGGCGAGTTCCTGGGCGACGCGCGCGAGCGCGGCGACGTCGACGCCCGTGGCGGACAGGCCGGGCTCGCCGAGGCGCTCGGCAGCCCTGGCGAGCAGCGTCTGCGCACCGGGACGGTTGCCGCGCTCGAGGTGCACCGCCCCGGCGGTGAGCAGCGCGACTGCCTGCCACAGCGGGGCCGCGTCGACGTCGAGGTCGCGCCAGAGACGCAACACGACCCGGTGGGCGGCGAAGTGTCGGCGCTCGGCCAGACAGGCAGCGAGACGCTCGCGGGCCTGCGCGGCGCCCGTGCAGGATGCCGCGGGGTCGCCGTCGCCGAGCTCGTCGGCGGAGCCCGGCGGCAGGGGGCGACCGGCGTGATCGCGCGGCCGCGGGCGCGGGCCGGGCGAGGACGTCGGCATCGCGGCCTCCTGCTCGCCATTGCGCACCGGCATGCCACGACCGGGCCGGGCAGGAGCAGCCTAGCGCCTGCCGGGTATGGCCAGGCCTCCGAACGAGGGGACGCCAGGGCATCGACATCGAACACCTGTTCCTCTAGCCTGGGCCCATGGTCGCCACCCAGCTCCCGCTGCCGTCGGGGACCCCGCTGCACGAGGTGACCTTCGTCGTCATCGACCTCGAGACCACCGGCGGCTCGGCGGCCTCGAACCGCATCACCGAGGTCGGTGCGGTGCGGGTGCGTGCCGGCGAGGTGGAGGGCGAGCTCGCGACCCTCGTCGATCCCGAGGCCGCGATCCCACCGGGCATCACCGCGCTGACCGGCATCGACGACACGATGGTGGCGGGGCGCCCCCCGATTGGGGGGCTCCTGCCAGCCCTGCTCGAGTTCCTGCGTGGCAGCGTCCTCGTCGCCCACAACGCGCGCTTCGACGTCGGCTTCCTCGAGGCCGCGCTGCGGCGCGCGGGCCGCCCACCCCTCGACCAGCAGGCCCTCTGCACCGCCGCCCTCGCCCGTCGGCTGCTCGCCGGGGAGGTCCGAGACTGCCGGCTCGCGACCCTCGCCACCCATGTGGGTGCCCGCACCCGACCCGAGCACCGCGCACTCGCCGACGCCCGCGCGACCGTCGACGTGCTCCATGCGCTCATCGAGCGCGCGGGGGCGCTCGGCGCCACGACCCTCGAGGACCTCACCGCTCTGCAGCGCGTCGGCTCGGCTCCCGTCTTCGCCGCCCGGCGGCGTCTCGCCGACGACCTGCCCCGCGCTCCGGGCGTCTACGCCTTCACCTCCGCGGCCGGGGAGCGGCTGTACGTCGGGACCGCGACCGACCTGCACGCCCGGGTGCGCAGCTACTTCGGCAGCGATCATCGTCGCCGCATCCCGGACCTTCTCCGTGAGACCGCGCGGATCGAGCACTGGGTCACCCCGACCGCGATCGCGGCCGAGGTCGCCGAGGCGCGGCTCATCCGCCGCGAGGATCCCCGCTACAACCGGCGGGGGCGACCACGCCGACCGTGGTGGCTGCGGCTGACCTCCGAGGCCTTCCCGCGCCTGTCGATCTCCCGCACCCCGCCCCCCGACGGGGAGCCCGCGCTCGGCCCGCTGGCCTCACGCCGTCAGGCCGCCGCGCTCGCCGACGCGCTCCACGAGGCCGTGCCGCTGCGTCGCTGCACCCAACGGCTGCCACGCACCCCCCAGCGGCAGGGCTGCGCGCTGAGCGAGCTCGGGAGGTGCGCAGGTCCCTGCCGCGGGGCGGTCGACGCCGACGCGTACCGGCAACGCATCGTCGACGCCGTCGCGGCGCTTGCCGGCGACGCCACCGCGGTCCTCGCCGCCTTGACCGCGCGCATGGAGGCACTCGGCCGCGCCGGGCGCTTCGAGGAGGCCGCGCGGCTGCGCGACCGCACCGCGGCGCTCACCGCTGCGGTGCGGGCCAAGCGCGATGCGGAGGCCATGGCCGCCTCGGGCACGCTCACGGCCTTGCGCCTCGGCACGGGCGGCGTCGAGCTCGTCGCCTGCCGCGACGGCCTCCTCGTCGCCAGCCGCGCCTGCGACGCC
>SLNF01000135.1 GCA_007133145.1 Nitriliruptorales bacterium | reverse complement strand
TGAACAAGCCCTGGGACGTCGTGGGCGAGCTCAGCCCGCGCCAGGCCGAGGCCTGCGGCCTCGTGGCCGGCATCCCCCTCGTCACCGGCGCCGGCGACGTCATGCAGTCCAACCTCGGCTCGGGGGTCATCGACGTCGGGATGTCCCCCGACGTCGCGGGGACGGCGACGATCTTCACCTTCGTCGCCCCCGACTTCAAGCGCGAAGTCACCGACCAGAAGGCCATCCTCAACTCGATGGGCACCCTCGAGGACCAGTACGTCTGCTGGAGCTTCATCCCCGCCGGTGGGCTCAGCCTGCGCTGGTTCCGCGACGAGGTGCTCGGACGCGAGGGCGACGAGGAGATCTTCAAGGAGCTCGACACGATGGCGGCCGACGTGCCGCTGGGCTCGGAGATGTCGATGTTCTTCCCCTACCTCCAGGGGCGCAGCAACCCGTCCTGGGCCGAGGCCAGCGCCTCCTTCATCGGCATGCACGGCAGCAACAACGCCGGGACGATGTGGCGCTCGATGATGGAGTCGATCGCCTTCGAGTACCTCTCCTGGGTCTCGCTCATGCGCGGGGTCGGCATCGAGCTCCAGGAGGTCATCGGCACCGGGGGCGGCTCGAAGAGCAAGATCTGGAACCAGATCAAGGCCGACGTGCTCGACGCGCCGTACACGACGCTCAAGCGGACCGAGGGCGCGGTGCTCGGCAACGCCGTCGTCGCCTACGGCGTCGGGGACATCCCCGACATCCCCACGACGCCTAGCGGGCCTGTCCCGCTGCCCGTCCCGCGTCCCACGCGCGAGCGTCTCGTGCGTGGGCCGCGTCGTGCCTGCGGCCCGTCGGGACGAGCTGCGGCGAAGCGCGGCGGAGGGAGGCGGGGCGCGGCGCACAGCACCCCGCGCCTCCCCTAGCATCGTGGGCCCTCCCGCCAACCCGGCGTTGACGGACCCAGGAGACGAGGACCCACGATGAGCGACGAACCGACCCCACCCGAGCAGAGCGGCGGCAGCAGCAGGCTCAACGTCAGCGTGAGCGATGACCTCAAGCACGGCACGTACGCGAACTTCCTGCTCGTGAGCCACTCACCGCACGAGTTCACCCTCGACTTCTGTCAGGTGCTGCCGGGAGGCGAGCCGGGCAAGCCACGCGCCGAGGTCGTCAGCCGCGTCAAGGTCGCGCCGACCCTCGTCGGCAAGATCATCCAGGCGCTCAACACGAACATGACGAACTACGAGGACAAGCACGGCATGGTCCGCGACGTCGGCTGAGCGCCGTCGGCGGCTGAGGGGCGGAACGACCGGGGCTCAGCCCTCGAGGCTGGCCAGGGCCTCCTTGAGCTCGTCGAGGTCGCGGGCGTCGGCGATGCCGTTGACCGTGCGGTAGCGCACGACCCCGTCGCGGTCCACGAGGAAGGTTGCGCGTCGGGCGACGCCGAAGCGCTCGTCGAAGACCCCGTAGCGACGCGCGACGTCGCCGTGGGGCCAGAAGTCCGACAGCAGCGGGAAGCGGTAGCCGTCCTCCTCGGCCTGCCGGCGGTGGGTGGCGGGCGCGTCGCATGACACCGCGAGCAGGGCCGCCTCGTCGTTGTCGAACGCCGCGAGGTCGTCGCGCAAGCCGCCGAGCTCACGGTCGCAGATCCGCGAGAAGGCCATGAGGTAGAAGACGACGGTCACGTGGCGCTTGCCCCGGTAGTCGGCGAGCCGGACCGGCTGGTTGTGCTGGTCGCGCAACTCGAAATCGGGGGCCTGCGCCCCCAGGTCGACAGGCACGGTGCTCCTCCAGAGGGGTGGGGGACGGCGACGCGGCGGCGGGGGATCCCGACGCGTGAGTCTACTGCCGTGCAGGCGGAACGTGGCTCGCTAGGCTGCGGCGATGCCCGCCTCCCCCGGCCCCACCGCCTCCCACTGGCGTCGTCTGCCACTCGAGACCGCCGCGGCGCCGGCGCTGCTCGAGGGCTCCGCTGCCCTGCTCGACGGGCTCGCCGGGGACCCCGCACCGACGCTGCGGTGGTATCGCGCCCGGCGCACCGCGATCGTGCTCGGACGTGGCCAACGCCGCCTCGAGGTGCGCGCGAGCGCCGACCTCGACCTCGTGCGCCGGGACTCCGGCGGCGGGGCGGTGTTGCTCGACCCTGAGCTGCTCTCCCTCGACGTCGCCGTCCCGGTCGGTCACCCGTGGATCGACCCGGCCGACCTCGGCGCGGTCTTCACGCGGGTCGGCGCAGCCTGGGCCGCGGCACTCGGTGACCTCGGGCTGCGCGGCGCGGTCGTCCACGACGGCCCGTCGACGACCCCGCGGGCGAGTGACGCCCGCAGCAGCCTGATCGCGGCGGTGTGCTACGCCACGCTCGGGCGCGGCGAGGTGCACGTCGGAGGGCGCAAGGTCGTGGGTCTGAGCCAGCGCCACCGTCGCCACGGCGTGCTCGTGCAATGTGGCCTGCTGCGACGCTGGCGGCCCGCGGCCTTGCTCAAGGCCCTCGGCGCCGACCCCGGCGACGCCGAGGTCACCGGCGCGGCGGTCGGCCTCGACGACCTCCTCGACCCCGCACCCTGCGACGCGGAGGTCATCGGCGCCGTCGAAGCCGCCTTCGAGTCCGCCGTCGACGCGACCCCGCGACGGCTCGACGGCGTGGCCACCGAGCCGGCCTAGCGCGGGCCGAGCGACCAGTCGACCCCGAGGGGCCCGCCGGGGCGTCCGCGCTCAGCGGCGATGATCTCGGCGACGACGGAGATCGCGATCTCCCCGGGGCTGCGCCCGCCGATGTCGAGACCGACCGGCGCGCGCAGGCGGGCGAGGTGGGCCTCGGGCACACCGGCGTCACGCAGCCGCCGGACCGCCGACGGTGCGTGCCGGCGACTGCCGAGCATCCCCACGAAGGCGGCCTCGCTCGCGAGCGCGACCCGGAGCACCTCATCGACCCAGGGGGCATCGTGGTCGCTGACGAGCACGGCGTCACCCTCTCCCGGCGGGGCGGCGAGGAGGTAGCGGCCGGGGTCGTCGGCCTTGACCTCGACACCTGCGGGCACGCCGACGTGGCCGCCCACGGCGACGAGGACGACGCGACGCTCGGCGATGCGGGCGACCTCGCAGACCGCGCGGGCCACCGGGGTGGCGCCGAGGACGAGGACGCACGGCTCGGGCTCGTGGACCTCCGCGAAGAGCTCGAGGTGCCGCGACTCGTCGCCGTCGTCGAGCCGCTCGGTGCGCCGCCTCGCACGGCCGTCGGCGAGCGCCTGCTCGCCGAGCTCGGCGCCGAGCGTGTCGAACTCCGAGCAGCCGAGCGTGCCCGCGAGCACGCCCCGCTCGTCGACGACGAGCTTCGCGCCGGGGTGGCTCGCGACGTCGCCGCCGACCTCGAGCACGGTGACGAGGGCAACGCGGCGTCCCTCGCCGCGGGCCTTGGCGAGCGCATCGAAGACCGTCATCGGCGCGGCGTCCTCCTCTCGCTGGCACCGCCCCGCGGCGGCGCGTCGACGGCGTCGGCGGCCTCGAGATCCTGGGCGGCCTCGAGGAGGTCGGCGACGGCCTCGTGGTAGAAGCCGGTGAGGCGCTCGAGGTCGGGCATCGCGCGGCGGTCGCCGAGCAGCCCCACGCAGACGCTGCCGAGGTAGCTGCTCACCGCGATCGACAGCCCGGCGTCGCCACTCAAGGGGATGAAGGCGCAGCTCGACTCCAGCGGCACCCCGGCGAGCCAGCGCCGGCGCTGCGGGCCGGGGGCGTTGGAGAGCGCGACGTTGTGGCGCTGCTCGCCGATGACGATGCGCGCCGCGGTCGCGTGCAGTACCGGAGGGCTGTAGCCGGCGAGGAGCGCGAGACGGTCGGCAGCGACCGCCTGTCGGGACTCCTTGAGCCCGGCGAGCTCGCCGATGACCCGGTAGAGCCGCGCGACGGGGTCCATGGCCATGACCGGCAAGGGGGCCAGCACGCCGACGGCCCCCTCGCCCCAGCGCTCCGCGGGCGCGCCCTCGGGGGCAGCGACGCGCACCGGCACCATCGCGCGCAGGTCGAGGTCCTTGGTCTCGTGTCCCCGGGCGCGCAGCAGCCGACCGACGGCGTCGGCACTCACCGCGACGACGACGTCGTTGATCGTGCCCCCGCACGCCGCTCGGATCGCCCGGAGATCGTCGAGCGCGAGGCTCGCGGTCGCGAAGCGCCTGTGCGGGGTCAAGGGCATGTTGAGCGGACTGCGCGGCGCCGAGCGTGCAAGCCGTGCGGCGAGCCCGGCGGCGGCCCCGGCGGCCGAGCCGAGCGCCGCGGCGGCCTTGCGCGGCGAT
>SLNF01000089.1 GCA_007133145.1 Nitriliruptorales bacterium | reverse complement strand
GCGCCCGCCGGGCCAGGCCACACGCCGCCGAGGGAGGGACTGACGAGACCGTGCCCCTGCGGGTGCTCATCGCCAAGCCCGGCCTCGACGGGCACGACCGCGGCGCGAAGATCGTCGCGCGTGCGCTGCGCGACGGTGGCTTCGAGGTCGTCTACTCGGGGCTGCACCAGAGCCCCGAGGAGATCGTCGCCGCCGCTCTGCAGGAGGACGTCGCCGCCGTCGGTCTGTCGGTGCACTCCGGGGCGCACCTGTCCCTCTTCGGCCGCGTCGTCGACCTCCTCGCCGAGCGGGGCGCCGACGACATCGTCGTCTTCGGCGGCGGGATCATCCCCTCCGCCGACATCGCCGAGCTCGAGCGCCGCGGCGTCGCGGCGGTCTTCACCCCCGGCACCCCCACCACCGAGATCGTCGCGTGGGTCCGCGAGCACACCCGCGCCCGCGACGGCGTCTGAGTGCCCCCACCACGCGAGCCCACCCCCACGAGAGCGGAGCGACCGCATGGACCTCATGGAGTACCAGGGCAAGGAGCTCTTCCGTGCCCACGATGTGCCGACCACCCCGAGGGGCGCGATCGCCGAGACGCCCGAGCGGGCCGAGGAGCTCGCGCGCGGCTTCGCGGTCCCCGTCATGGTGAAGGCCCAGGTGCTGACCGGCGGCCGAGGCAAGGCCGGGGGCGTGCGCTACTGCGCGGACGCCGACGCCGCCCGTGAGGCCGCCGACGCCATCCTCGGCCTCGACATCAAGGGGCACACGACGACGAAGGTCCTCGTGGAGCCCGCGAGCGACATCGCCGAGGAGTACTACCTCTCGGTGCTCCACGACCGGGTGAGCAAGGGCTACAAGGTCATCGCCTCGGTCGAGGGCGGCGTCGAGATCGAGGAGGTCAACCGCACGAGCCCGGAGAAGGTCGTCAAGGCCGACCTCGACCCCACGAAGCCCTTCGCCGAGGACGAGGCCCGGGCGATCCTCGAGCAGGCCGCCTTCCCCGCCGACGTGCTCGACGAGGCCGCAGCGCTGCTCGTCCGCCTCTACGGCGCGTTCGTCGCCGCCGACGCCACGCTCCTCGAGATCAACCCGCTCATCCGCACCGGCGACGACCGCATCATCGCCCTCGACTCGAAGGTCACGATCGACTCGAGCGCGCTGTTCCGTCAGCCCGACCTCGCCGCCCTCGGCGAGGGCCGCTCGGGGCACCCCCTCGAGGTCGCCGCGGCGGAGAAGGGCCTGCAGTACGTCAAGCTCGACGGCGACGTCGGGATCATGGGCAACGGCGCCGGCCTCGTGATGTCCACCCTCGACGTCGTCGCGCAGGCCGGCGGGCGCGCGGCGAACTTCCTCGACGCCGGCGGTGGCGCCTCGGCGGAGTCGATGGCCGAGGGCATCGCCTTCGTGCTCAGCGACCCCGACGTCGACGTCATGCTCATCAACATCTTCGGGGGCATCACCCGCTGCGACGACGTCGCCCGGGGCGTGCTCGGCGCGATCGACCAGCTCGGCGGCCTCGACCGCCCCCTCGTCGTCCGCCTCGACGGCACCAACGCCGAGCAGGGCCGCCGCCTCCTCGACGAGGCCGACCTCACCGGCCTCATCCCCGCCGCGAAGATGAACGACGCCGCCGCCCAGGCCGTCGAGCTCGCGACCAAGGCCTAAGGAGTCCCCGCATGAGCATCCTCATCGACGAGCGCACCCGGGTCGTCGTCCAGGGCATCGGCGCCCAGGGCACCTTCCACGCCAAGCGCAACCAGGCCTACGGCACGAACGTCGTCGCCGGGGTCCACCCCAAGAAGGGCGGGACGACGTGGGCCGAGCTCGACGTCCCCGTGTTCGCGAGCGTGGTCGAGGCCGTCGAGGCCACCGACGCCAATGCCTCGATGATCATGGTCCCCGCTCCGTTCACGAAGGACGCGATCATCGAGGCCTACGAGGCCGGGGTCGACGTCATCGTCACGATCACCGAGGGCGTGCCGGCCCACGACATGGCCGTCGTCTACAACACCCTCTACCCGCGCGATGCCGACGGGGTCCATCAGCGCGCCGGGCGGCCGGCGCTCATCGGGCCGAACTGTCCCGGGGTCATCAGCCCCGGCAAGTCCAACGTCGGGATCATCCCCGCGGAGATCACGATGCCCGGCAATGTCGGGCTCGTCTCACGCTCGGGGACGCTCACCTACCAGATCATGCACGAGCTCAACCTCGCCGGCATCGGCGTGTCCACCTGCGTCGGCATCGGCGGCGACCCGATCATCGGCTCGAGCTTCCTCGACATCATCGAGCGCTTCGCCGCCGACCCCGACACCGAGGCGATCGTCTTCGTCGGCGAGATCGGCGGCACCGAGGAGCAGGTCGTCGGCCGGTGGATCGCCGAGCATCTGCCCGACACCCCCGTCGTGGCCTACATCGCGGGCTTCTCCGCGCCTCCCGGCAAGCAGATGGGCCACGCCGGTGCGATCGTCAAGGAGGGTGGCGAGGGCGGCGAGACCGCAGCGGACAAGAAGGCCGCGCTCGAGGAGCTCGGCATCGCCGTCGGTGTCAACCCCACCGACACCGCCGAGAAGATGATCGCCGCGCTCGGGCGTTGAGCCCCAGCGGTCGTGGGCCGGCCCCGCGACCGTGTGGGGCTAGCCCCCTGGCAGGACGTAGCGCCAGATCGCGAAGTAGTGCGCCGTCGAGGCGGCGACGACGAAGAGGTGGAAGACCTCGTGGAAGCCGAACACCTTCGGGAAGGGATTCGGCCACTGCTTGGCGTAGATGACCCCGCCGACGGTGTAGAGCACCCCGCCGAGGACGATGAGGCCGACGCCCTCCCACGGCAGCGCGAGGATGATCTGGCTCATCGGCACGACCGCGAGCCAGCCGACGGCGATGTAGCCGGCGGTGCCGACCCATCGCGGGGCCTTCAGCGGTGAGATCGCGATCCCCGCGCCGGCGATGGCGATCGTCCAGGCGACGACGAGGCTCCACGTCCGCCAGCTGCCGTCGAGGGTGAAGAACGCCACGGGGGTGAAGGTCCCCGCAATGAAGAGCTGGATCATCGCGCCGTCGAAGCGCGCGAGGACGGCCCGCACGCGCTCGCTCCACGGGCCGAGGTGGTAGACGCTCGAGACGCTGTAGAGGCCGATGAGGGTGGCCGCGAAGACGAGCACCGGCAGGCGCTTGGGCCAGCTGTCGCCGGCGGCCTGCCACAGCAGCAGCGAGCCGGACAACGCCAGCGGCAGGGCAACGGCGTGGAAGAGCCCGCGCAGCCGGGGCCGGCCGTCGGCTCGGGGGCTGCGCAGGGCGGTGGTGACCGCGGTCATCGACATCCTCTTGGACGTGCGGAGCGGGCGAGGTCACGGTGCGGCGGGACGGACTCGACCCGGGAGTCTACCCGGGCGCCCCCGTAGGCTACCGCGCGGTAACCGGCTCGCGCGTGGCCGAACGGCCGCGCCGGCGCCCGGTGCGTGGAGACGACGGGCCGCGCCGGCGACCCCGGCGCCCCCTCGACGACATCGCCGCCGGCCGCTGCCGGCCGACTTGTCCCCCGCGGGCGCGCTCGGCATCATCGCGTTCCGTCCGCTGCCGGGATGCTCGTCGCGCCGGGCCGCGGGTGGTGCCGAGGCGGCCGTCCCCGGGAGGACGCATGGACAAGCGCGTGGTCGTGCTCGCCTCCGGGTCTGGGTCGAACCTCCAGGCGCTCCTCGACCATCCCGACACCGCGGCTGCGGTCCGCGGCCTGCTCAGCGACCGTCCCGGCGCCGGGGCCCTCGAGCGCGCGGCGCGCGCCGGGGTCACCACCGGCGTCGTCGCCTTCCGCGACTACGACGAGCGGGCCGCCTGGGCCGACGCGCTCGCCGAGGCGACCGCGGCGCTGCGTCCCGACCTCGTCGTCCTCGCCGGGTTCATGCGCATCCTGCCCGGCTCGTTCGTGGAGCGCTGGCCGACGCTCAACGTCCACCCCTCGCTGCTGCCGGCCTTCCCCGGCGCCCACGCCGTCGACGACGCCCTCGACTGGGGTGTGAAGGTCACCGGCTGCACCGTGCACTTCGTCGACGAGGAAGTCGACCACGGCCCGATCGTCGCGCAGGCTTGCGTCGCGGTCGAGGAGGGCGACGATGTCGCCTCCCTGCACGCCCGCATCCAGGCCGAAGAGCATCGCCTGCTCCCCGAGGCCGTCGCCCTGTTCTGCGCCGATCGCCTGTCCGTCGACGGGCGCCACGTGAGGATCCAGCCATGACCGACGCCCTGCCGATCCGCCGCGCGCTCGTGAGCGTCTACGACAAGTCCGGCCTCGCCGACCTCGCCCGCGGGCTCGC
>SLNF01000233.1 GCA_007133145.1 Nitriliruptorales bacterium | reverse complement strand
GCCACGAGGACCTGGAGGTGGCTTCGGGCGCGCCGCCATCCGAGACCCCAGCTCCTCGGATGCGGTGGCACAGCGTTTCGTCGACCCGTGAGTACGAGCGGTGCCCTCGGCGATACCGCTACGCCTACGTCGACCGGCTGCCCCAGGACCGCGACGTGCCCATCCCGTGGCGGATCGGCTCCGCGGTCCACGCGGCCCTCGAAGCCGCGTACCGCTCGAAGCAGGAGGTTCCGGACCGCCCGCTGGTGGGGGGGCTGCCGACGGCACTGGTCGCCCTGCGGTCCTCATGGGATCGGCTCGACCTGCCCTACGACGATGGCCGCTACCGGGAAGCCGGCCGTCAGGTTGAGCGCACGCTCCGCGAGGATGTCCTCGAGGTGGATGAGATCGTCGGTGTCGAGCTGCCGCTTCGGGCCAGCCTCGCGACCGGGCTGCGGATCGCGGGCTTCCTCGATCTGCTCCTGCGACGGGACGCGACGACCCTGGAGATCGTGGACCACAAGGTGACGTCACGTCGCGCCAGCAGCTCCGAGGTGGCTGCGGACCTCCAGCTGAACCTCTACGGCGCGCTCGTTCGTGCGACCTGGCCTGACACCGCCACGGTCCGTGCCACGCTGCACTATCCCACCGGTCCCGACCTCGTGTCCTCCATGGTGACCGACGAGGGGATGGCGGCTGCTCGTGCACGGGTCGAGCGCACGGCGCTGCAGGCGTCGACGGACACGACGTTCGTGCCTCGGCCGGCTGCACACTGCGACCACTGCCCATGGCGCCCACGCTGCCCAGCCGGGTGAGTCTGGTCCGGTCGTTGCTGTCGCCGCTGGCGATCGAGCTCGGCGCGACCGGACCCCCCGAGGTTCGCGGTGCCGTGATCTCCAGCAACGCCGAGTTCGGGCCCTTCACGACGCCGTGCGCGGTCGACGCCGTCCGGGTCGGCTGGGGCAGGGCCATCCTTCCGCGTCTCGGCGAGGAGTCCACCGGGCCATTCCCCATCGACCAGTCCGCCGTTGGGCTTGTCCGCAAGGGACGGGCAGGCTGAACGTCCGCACGACCAGGCCGAGCATGGCGCTGTGGGGTCGAGACCTGAACGGGCGACGGCTCGCCCACGACAGGAACCGGTTCGCCAACCGAGTTGCTGCTGCGACAGCGGGACAGGCTGAGGAAGGTCCGGCGTCCGCGTGGCAGCGCTCGGGCCGGGGTGGCTGTACAACCCAGCGCGCAGCGACTGCGCGACTGCTGATGGCCGTCCATCGCCGGCGAAGCCTGGGTGAAGCGTCCGACCTCGCCAGCGACCAGAGGCCCCGCCGGCACGGCAGGACGCCCCTGCCCCGGAGGCCGACCGACATCTACGGTCGTTGCGACGCGGAACCTGACAACAGGAGTGAGCCGTCATGCAGGGTCTGGAAGGCAAGGTGGTCGTCATCACCGGTGGGGCCGGAGGGATCGGCCGCGCAACCGCCGAGGTGCTCGCACGGGCGGGTGCTCGGGTCGTCATCACGGACGTGGACGCAGCCGCGGGAAACCGCGTGGCGGACGAGTTACGTGCGTCGACCGCCGGCGAGCTCCGCTTCGAGCAGCTCGACGTCTCCGATGCCACTGCAGTCGGTGCCGTCGCCAGCAAGCTCGAGGACGACGGGTGGCCGGTCTATGGGCTGATGGCGAACGCCGGGATCGCGCCGACATCGCCTGCCCTCGAGTACAGCGATGAGCTGTGGACCCAGACCATCGATGTCAACCTCAACGGCGTGTTCTGGTGCTGCCGTGAGTTCGGGCGACAGATGGTTGAGCGCGGCGCTGGCACGATCGTGATCACCTCATCGATCGCTGCATCCGGTGTGGTCTCCCCAGAGACCCACGCTGCCTACGGCGCGACCAAGGCCGCCGTGTCGCACCTTGCTGAGCTGCTCGGTGTCGAGTGGGCGACGACCGGCGTACGCGTGAACGCCGTCGCTCCCGGGTACACGGCCACACCGATCCTCGACAAGATCCAGGCCGAGGCACCAGAGACCTTCGAGGAATGGCTGTCCCGAATCCCGATGGGTCGGCTCAGCACTCCGACCGAGGTCGCCAACGCAACGGCGTTCCTGCTGTCGGATCTGGCGAGCGCCATCACGGCGACCGTGCTCCGCGTCGACGGCGGCTACGGAGCGCGGTGAGCGCCGCGCACCGCCAGCTGAGCCGGAGGTCCGCGCCGAAGCTGGAGCATGAGCGCTGCCCCAGCCTCGGCGTGACCGACTCTCGCGGGATCCGAGGCTGATCGGGTGGGGACGTGCGGTCAGGGACAGCGTGACCCCGGCGAGCAGCAGGACCGGCCACCTCGTGCCGGGCCCTGGCTGCGCGCGGAGTCAGGTGTCACTGCGCCGTGTAGCCACCATCGATCACGAGTTCCGCGCCCGTCATGAAGCTCGACTCGTCGCTGGCGAGGAACAGCACGCCGTACGCGATCTCGCGGGGCTCAGCCATGCGTCCCATCGGCGTGGCCCCGACGACCGCCGCGTTCACCGTCGGGTCCTGCGCCTGCACCAAGGGGGTGTTGATGATGCCCGGGTGCAGTGAGTTGACGCGTAGCCCCTCGGTCGCGTACGTCAGCGCAGCGTTCTTGGACATGTTCCGGACCGCGCCCTTGGTCGCGTGGTAGGCGTGGGCTCCTGCGACAGCAACGTTGCCCCAGATGGACGAGACGTTGATGATCGAGCCTCCACCCTGCTTCCGCATGATCGGGGCAACAGCTCGCATGCCGAGGAACACGCCGGTCTGGTTCACGCCGACGACCCGCTCCCAGCCTGCAAGCTCGAGCTCCTCGATCGGTTCATAGGCGATGATGCCCGCGTTGTTGAAGAGCACGTCGATACGTCCATGGGCCTCTACGACGTCATCAACGAGGCGCTGCCACCCATCGGCGTCTGTCACGTCCAAGTGAACGAAGCTCATCGGATCGGAGATCGGCTCGTCAGGTTCCTCAAGATCCGCGATGACGACCGTCGCACCCTCCTCGGCCAGCAGTTGTGCAGACGCGAGCCCGATACCACGCCCGCCTCCGGTCACGATGCAGACCTTCCCTTCGACCCGTCCCATGACAACCTCCGTCTGTGGTCCAGCATGAAGCCGACGAGCGTCGCCCTCGCGGGACGCGAGTTGTAGGGCCGGTCGGCCTCGCTGAGCCCGCCCCCTGACCCAGCGGCTGCGACTTGCGACGGACCGCACACGCACATCACGGCCGTCAAGGACCACGACGGCGCACGAGAACCGCGATTCGATCGGCGGCTCATCGACGGCCTGGCGCGCAGAGCCGGGGCGCCGACGGAGTCCCGTCCGGGCAGGCCAACGAGTGGTGGCACCGACAACGCGGTCGTTGACGAGGCAGAGGAGGATCCAACGACCGAACGGTGGCGAGCGTGGTGGCGAGACGGGCGGGTTGCAGCAACGTGGTGGCCAGGTCGGGCGCAGCGTGTCAGCGAACCTTCATGGCATGGGCTCGGCCGCCGAACACGGTGACGTGCGCGGCGGCCGAAGATGGGTCACGTCCCCGCGGGGCTCAGCAGTCCGCTGGGGGGACCATGATGGTCGCGGGCTCGCCGGCAGGCACCCCGAAGCACGTGCCGGCCGCCTTGGCCGGCTCGTCCTCGCTGGCGTTTCAGTCTGGCGTGACGACCACCTTGCCGAGGACGCGACCCGCACCGACGTAGGTCAGCGCTTCGGGGACCTCGTGGAGCCGGAAGGTCCGGTCGATGTGGATGGTCACGTCACCGGCGAGGCAGGCCTGCGCGAGGGGTTCGAAGGCGGCCGGTCCCTGCTTGACGGCGAGCATCCCCACGCGGCGTCCCGTGGCCCGGCCGAGCACGGCCCCAACGGTCACGATGGGGAGCAGCCGGCGCACCGCACCACCGACACATCGGTAGCGGCCGCCAGGGGTCAGCGCACGACGGCACGCGGACGGCGATCGAGAGGCCACCAGATCGAGGATGTGGTCGAACGGGGCGAAGTCGGTGAAGTCCTCACGACGGTAGTCGCCGACCTCGTCAGCCCCCACCGATCGCATGAACGCGAGCTTGGCCGCGTTGTCGATGCCGGTCACGTGTGCACCGGCCGCCTTCGCGAGCTGGATCGCGAAGGTTCCGGACCCGCCGCCGGCACCGTTGATCAGCACCCGCTGACCGTCGGCGATCCCGGCTGTGCCCTGGATGGCGATCGCTCCGGCCTGCGGCAGCGTCGACGCCTGTTCGAAGCTCACCCCATCCGGCTTGGGGGCGAGCGCTGTCTGCGGGGCGAGCGTGTACTCGGCGAAGCCCCCCATCAGCTGGAGGTTGTCG
>SLNF01000120.1 GCA_007133145.1 Nitriliruptorales bacterium | reverse complement strand
TGGCTCGTCGCGCTCGCCGCGGCCGACCCCGCCGACCTTCGCCTCTACCGGGCCTGGGGCCGACCACAGGCGCTCGAGGGGCTCGTCTCCCGCTGGCTGGCCCTGCTCGCCCTGCCCGACGACGTGGCCGAGGACCTCACCGCCGACGCGGCCCTCGCCCGCCGCGAGGCCCGCCCCGCCGTGCTCGCCCACGGGGACTGCTCGCCACGCAACACCGTCGTGGCCGGCGACGGCACACCCCTTGCGCTCATCGACGTCGAGTTCGCCCGCTGGGCGGATCCGCGCTTCGATGCCGCCTGGTGGCAGGTCGTCGCAGCCCTCGATGACCCCGGCCGCGCCGGGATGCTGCGCACGACCCTGCGCGCCGCGGCGGGGCTCGGGGCCGACGACGCAGCGGTGGAGGGCGCGCTCGGGCGGCTGCGGCTGCTCGAGGTCGCGGTGCACACCGGCCGGCGTGGCGACGAGGGCGCGAGCGCCTGGCGCAGGCGTCTCAGCGCCGCGGTCAGGGCCCACCGGGAGGCGCGCACGGGTCCCCGTGCGGTACAACGCCGCCATGCAGGAGCCTGACGCCCCACGCCACATGACCCCTGAGGAGCTGCGCCGTCACGGCCACGCGGTCGTGGACTGGATCGCCGACTACCTCGCCACGCTCGAGCAGCGCCCGGTGCGCAGCCAGGTCACCCCCGGGCAGGTGCGCGCCGCGCTGCCGCCGTCGCCTCCGCGGCGCGGCGAGCCGTTCGAGGCGGTCCTCGCCGACCTCGACGAGACGATCGTGCCGGGGCTCACGCACTGGCAGCACCCCTCGTTCTTCGCCTATTTCCCCGCCAACAGCTCCGGCCCGTCGATCCTCGGCGAGCTGCTCTCCGCCGGCCTCGGGGTGCAGGGGATGCTGTGGGAGACGAGCCCGGCGGCCACCGAGCTCGAGACGCTCGTCCTCGACTGGCTCGCCGAGCTGCTCGACCTGCCCGCGACCTTCCGCTCCGATGGCGCCGGGGGAGGGGTGATCCAGGACTCCGCGTCGAGCGCGACCCTGTGCGCGCTGCTCGCTGCCCGCCACCGGGTCACCGGTGGGGCCGCCACGACCGCGGGCATCGACCGGCCCCTCACCGTCTACGCCTCGGCGCAGGCCCACAGCTCCGTCGAGAAGGCCGTGCGCATCGCCGGCCACGGCACCGCGCGACTGCGGCACGTCGACGTCGACGACGCCTACGCGCTCCGCCCCGACGCGCTTGCCGAGGTCATCGGGGCCGACCTCGCCGACGGCGCGACGCCCTGCCTCGTCGTCGCGACCGTCGGGTCGACCTCCTCGCTCGCGGTCGACCCCGTCGGGGAGATCGCCGAGGTCGCGCACGCGGCCGGGGCGTGGCTCCACGTCGATGCGGCGATGCTCGGGTGCGCCGCCGTCGCCCCGGAGCTGCGCTGGGTCGGTGCGGGGCTCGAGCACGCCGACAGCTACTGCACGAACCCCCACAAGTGGCTGCTCACGAACTTCGACTGCGACGCCTTCTACGTCGCCGACCGTGCACCGCTCGTCGAAGCGCTCAGCATCATGCCCGCCTACCTGCGCAGCTCGGCGTCCGAGCAGGGCGGGGCGATCGACTACCGCGACTGGCAGATCCCCCTCGGGCGACGCTTCCGTGCCCTCAAGCTCTGGATGGTGCTGCGCTGGTACGGCGCCGAGGGCCTCGCGGCCTACGTCCGGGCCCACGTCGCCCACGCCGCGTGGTTCGCCGAGCAGGTGACCGCCCACCCCGCCTTCGAACTCGTCGCACCCGTGCACGCCAACCTCGTCTGCTTCCGCCACCTCGACGGCGACGAGCGCAACGCCCGCCTAGCCGATCGGCTCAACGACGGCGGTGCGCTGTACCTCACGACGACGAGGCTGGACGGTCGGCTCGTCCTGCGCTTGGGTGTGGGCGCGACGCAGACCGAGCGGCGTCACGTCGAGGCGGCGTGGGGGGCGATCGCCGCCGCAGCGGCCGAGGAGGCGGGACGATGACGCGGCACCGAACCGATCCGCAAGGGGGGTCGCGCGTGGCGTGACCCGAGGCGCCGACCGGACGGCGAGCGGCGATGCGGCCGGGACCATCGGGCCTGCGCGGCCCGCGGTGCCCGTCTAGCCTGCCGGAGGCATGACACCCAGCGCCCACGGAGGACCAAGGAGGCACGGCAGTGAGCAACTCGGCTGAGGCGACCCGCAGCGTCCTACTCGTCGGCCAGGGGGGTGCGGGCAAGACGGCACTCGCCGAGGCGCTGCTCGCGCGCGGCGGCGTCGACATCCCCCGCGGAGGCATCCTCGACACCGACGACGAGGAGCGGGCGCGGGAGCGGTCCCTGGGGCTGGCCACCGCGACGATGACTTGGCGGGACCAGCGCCTCGCGCTGCTCGACGCCCCCGGGGGCGCTGAGGCCATCGGCGACGCCTACGGCGCGATGCCCGCCGCCGACGCCGCGCTCTTCGTGATCGACGCCTCGGTGGGTCTCGGACCCCAACACGACGAGCTCTGGGCGGCTACCGGCGAGGCCGGTCTTCCGCGCCTCGCGGTCTTCAACCAGCTCGACAAGGCCCAGGCCCGCTTCCAGGACCACGTCGATGCGCTCCGCGAACAGGTCGGCAAGGCCATCGCGCCGATCCACATGCCGCTCGGCATCGGCGAGGACTTCGGCGGGGTCATCGACCTGCTGTCACGGCGGGCGGTCCGACGCGTCGACGGGCAGCGCTACGAGGGCGAGATCCCCGAGGAGTACGTCGAGCAGGCCGAGCGCAACCGCGAGTGGCTCGTCGAGGCGATCGTCGAGAACGACGACGAGCTCCTCATGCGCTACCTCGAGGGCGAGACCCCGACGTACGAGGAGCTGTCGTCGCTGCTCGCCAGCGGGGTCGCCAGCGGGAGCTTCTGCCCGGTGATGTGCGCCTCCGCGGCCGAGGGCCGGGGCTTGAAGATGCTCGCCGACGCCCTCATCGAGCTCGTGCCGAGCCTCACCGCGCAGCCACCGGGGGACCTCGACGCCGCCCGGGTGGCTGACGGGCCGCCCGCGGCCTACGTCGCGAAGACGATCGCCGACCCCTACGTGGGCCGCATCAGCGTCCTGCGGGTGCTCGCCGGCGAGCTCACCGCCGACAGTCAGCTCGTCGTCGACCGCACCGGCCAGACCGCCCGCCTGCGCGGCCTCGTGGGGCTGACCGGCCGTGAGCAGTCCTCGCTCGAGCGGGCCACCGCCGGGGACGTCGTCGGCTGCACGAAGCTCGAGGACGTCGTCACCGGCGACGTGCTCTACGCCTCCGGCGCCCCGGTGAGGCTCGACGTCCCGCGGCCGCCCCACGGGCACTACCGCGTCGTCATCCGCGCCGCGGGCGGCGCCGACGACGACAAGCTCCCCGGCGCGCTCGCGCGCGTCGCCGAGGAGGACCCGTCGCTGGAGATCGGCCGCGACGACAGCGGGCGGCAGCTCGTACTGTCCTCCTACGGCCCCGAGCACGTCGCGGTCGTGGCCGCGAAGATCAAGCGGACCTTCGGCGTCAACGTCGAGACCGCGCCGGTCCCCATCGCCTACCGCGAGACCGTGCGCAGAGAGGGCCGTGGGCTCGGACGCCACGTCAAGCAGTCCGGAGGGCACGGGCAGTACGGCATCGCCGAGCTCATCGTCGCCCCGCGGCCCCGCGGGGAGGGCATGGAGTTCTCCGACGAGATCGTCGGAGGGGTCATCCCGCGGCAGTTCATCCCCTCGGTGGAGAAGGGCGTCGAGGAGGCGATGGGCAAGGGCGTCCTGGCCGGCTACCCCGTCGTCGACGTCGAAGTCCGCCTCGTCGACGGCAAGCACCACTCCGTCGACTCCTCCGACGTCGCCTTCCAAACGGCCGGCTCCCTCGGGTTCCGCGCCGCCGCCGAGGACGCGGGCATCGTCCTCCTCGAGCCGATGGCCGAGGTCAGGGTCACCGTCCCCGAGTCCCAGGTCGGCGACGCGATGGGCGATTTGTCCGCCCGCCGCGGGCGCATCGTCGGCACCGAGTCGGGTGGGCAGGGCCGCAGCGTCGTCACCGCCGTCGTGCCGGAGTCCGAGACCGCGAACCTCGTGCCCGAGCTACGGGCGCTCACGAGCGGCGCGGCGCGCGTGGCGATGACCCCTGCCGGTTACAGCGAGACCCCGGACCACATCGCCCGGGAGGTCGTGGCCCGGCAGCAGGAGTGAGCCGCGGGTGCGCGAGCCCGGGCGTCGCCGTCGCAGGGCGGCCACGGCGATCCCGGCGAGACCCATGACGGCGACCAGCGTCGCCGCGAGCGCCGCGCCCGGTGGTGGCCCAGCGAGCGCCCCGCCGCCGGCGTCGACCCGTGT
>SLNF01000162.1 GCA_007133145.1 Nitriliruptorales bacterium | reverse complement strand
GGCGAGGACGACGAGCAGGCTCAGGAGCAGCCACAGCCAGAAGCCACCGGCCATCCAACCCCAGCCGTCCAGCATCGGGTGATTCCTCATGGGATCCACGCCCTCCGGTACGTGCGTGGCGGTCCACGGTGGCGCTGCGGGTGCGCGTGCCTGAACGTACCCGTCTGCACGGGACCTGAATGCCCTTCCGCGCCCCGTGGCGGCGAGTCGCGCTCGTACGGTGGCAGGACCAGGGTCGATCGGACGGATGGTCCATGACGTCGCACGATGGCGAGGCCGGAGCTGGCACCCCACGCGCGGCCGCGGGCGGTGACATGCACCGTGGAGGGGGGACCCACGGGAGCCACGGTGGTCACACAGGGCACACCGATCACGCCGACCACGCGGCGATGTTCCGCGACCGCTTCTGGGTCGCGCTCGTGCTCACGGTTCCCGTGCTCGTCTGGGCCGAGAGCCTCCAGGAGTGGTTCGGCTACACCGCGCCGACCTTCCCCGGCGCGGGGCTCATCGCCCCCGTCCTCGGCACGGTGATCTTCGCCTACGGCGGCCGGCCGTTCCTCTCGGGGGCCGTGGCGGAACTGCGCACGCGCGAGCCGGGGATGATGCTCCTCGTCGGCACGGCGATCACCGTGGCGTTCGCCTCGAGCCTCGCCACGACCGTCGGGGTGCTCGACCTCACCGACTTCTGGTGGGAGATGGCGCTGCTCGTCACCGTCATGCTGCTCGGGCACTGGCTCGAGATGCGCGCCCTGGGGCAGGCCCGCGGGGCGCTCTCGGCGCTCGCGGAGCTTCTGCCCGACACCGCCGAGCGCGTCGACGCCGAAGGCGGGGTCCACAGCGTGCCGGTGGCCTCCCTCGACGTCGGTCACGTCGTGCTCGTCCGTCCCGGCGGGCGGGTGCCTGCCGACGGTCTCGTCGACTCCGGCAGCGCCGAGGTCGACGAGTCGATGCTCACCGGCGAGTCCAACCCCGCCCCGCGCGGTCCGGGCGACCGGGTGGTCGCCGGGACCGTCGCCACCGACGCGAGCCTGCGCGTGCGCGTCGACGCCACCGGCGAGGACACGACGCTTGCGGGCATCGGCCGGCTCGTCGAGGAGGCGCAGACCTCCCGCACCCGGGTGCAGGCGCTCGCCGACCGGGCCGCGGCGCTCCTGTTCTACCTCGCGGTCTCCGTCGCCGCGGTGACGCTGCTGGCGTGGCTCGCTCTCGGCCAGCCCGACGCCGCGGTCGCACGCACGATCACCGTCCTCGTCATCGCCTGCCCGCACGCCCTCGGCCTTGCGATCCCGCTCGTGACGTCGATCTCGACGAGCCTGAGCGCCCGCCAGGGCATCCTCGTCAAGGACCGCCTCGCCCTCGAGCAGATGCGCACCGTCGACACCGTGCTCTTCGACAAGACCGGGACGTTGACCAAGGGCGAGCACGCCGTCGTCGACACCGCCGCGGTCTCCGACGTCGACGCTCGCTGGGCGCTCGCGCTGGCCGCGGCCACGGAGGCCGACAGCGAGCATCCGCTGGCCCGCGCCGTCGTCGCCCACGCCGCCGAGCAGGGGGTGAGCGTGCCCGCCGCCCGCGACTTCGAGGCGCTGTCGGGCCGCGGTGTGATTGCGACGGCCGAGGGCCGCGAGGTGGCCGTGGGCGGCCCGGCGCTGCTGGCAGAGCGCGGCCTCGCCGTCGCCGACGAGCTCACCGAGCCGGTCGGCCGCTGGCAGCAGCGCGGCGCCGCGGTGCTCCACGTCGTCGTCGACGGCCGGGTCGTCGCCGCGCTCGCCATGGAGGACCAGGTCCGCGAGGAGTCCCGCGCAGCCGTGCGCGCACTAGGGAACGACGGGGTGGGCGTCGCGATGATCACCGGTGACGCCCGCCAGGTCGCCGAGGCCGTCGCCGCCGACCTCGGCATCGACGAGGTCTTCGCCGAGGTCCTGCCCGAGGACAAGGACGGTGCCGTCGCCGAGTTGCAGCACCGCGGCCAGCGCGTGGCCATGGTCGGTGACGGGGTCAACGACGCCCCCGCCCTCGCCCGCGCCGACGTCGGCATCGCGATCGGCGCGGGCACCGACGTGGCCATCGAGTCCGCCGGCATCGTCCTCGCGAGCGACGACCCCCGCGGCGTCGTCGCCGTGCGCCGGCTCTCGGAGCGCAGCTACGGCAAGATGCGCCAGAACCTCGTGTGGGCGGCGGGCTACAACGTCGTCGCGATCCCGCTGGCCGCCGGCGCGCTCGCCTGGGCGGGCGTCGTGCTGCCGATGAGCGTCGGCGCGGCGCTCATGAGCCTGTCGACGATCATCGTCGCCATGAACGCCCAGTTGTTGCGCCGGACGGATCTGCGCCTTGATCCCGCCGTGTCGGCCTGAGCGGCCAGGTGGGGCTCCTCGTGCTCGGGACGCTTCGGCGGTGGCGTGTCCGCGGAGGGGCTTGCCTCCGCTCGAGTGGGGGCGATCCCACGGCGTCGGTGTCCACGGGACGCTCCTGGCCGTCGTCCTGCGATTGCCACCCCGCGCATCGTGGTTCAGCCGCGTGATGATCGGGTGCCATGCCGCACGTGGGTCACCGGCCCGGACGAGGCGATGCCGTCAGCACGACCCGGGTCCCGAGTGTCGCCGCGGGGGCGGAGCGGGCCGGCCGCCGCGGTGCCGCACGGGACGGGGAGTCAGAAGCGCCCGCAGCCCTCGACCGACAGGTCCGCGCTCTTCTTGCAGCCCGACTTGTACGCGCCGCCGCTGAATATCTGCTTGAAGCCGTCGAAGAGCGCCCCGGTGTCGAGTGTCAGCGGCGACTTGTGCGAAGCGGTGCGGCTGTCGCCCTTGATGCCGAACCCGCCGACGGAGAACTCCCAGTCGATCTTGAAACCGCAACGGTCGTAGGACAGGCCGCCGCCGATCTTGAGCGGTCCGCACTCCACGCCGCCTTGGCCCTTGACCGCTTGAGTGAACCCGGCAGGTGCCGCGAGCACGTCTCGGTTGACGCCCGCTCCGACGCCGACGCCGCCCCGGAAGCACAGAGACTGGACGCCGGTCGCCGGGTCGACGCAGTACTGCGCGCCCCCGCCGGTGCGCACGTACGCGCTCGCGCCGATGCAGTACAAGCCGAACGGGTCAAGGCCGTGGACGGGGTCGTTGCCGACGTAGGCGTACAGGTTGGCCTGCCCACCGCCGTAGTCGATCGGGTCGCGAGCCGTCCAGCGACCGCTCCCAGGGTGATAGTCGCGGAAGCCGAACCGCACCAGCCCGGTGACGGGGTCGTCGATGCCGCCGGCGAAGCCGACGACGAGCTCGAACCCGGGGTTGGAGTCGGCGCGCAGCACCCCGTAGGTGTCGCGTTCGACGTGTTTGACGAGCGCTCCGTCGTCGGCGAACACCGCGACCGGGGTGCCGACGTGGTCGGCTGCCACGGCATAGCGGCTCCCGTCGCGTTCGAGGGCGACGAGGATGCCGTGCTCGTCGTAGAGGTGCCAGGTCACCGTCCCGTCGGGGGCGACGACGCCGGTGACCTCGGTCGAGCTGCCCGGGTCGAGGTAGAGGTACTGCCAGGTGTCGCCGTCGTGGGTGCGCGAGGTCCGGCGTCCCTGCGCGTCGTAGGTGTAGGTCACCGTCTCGCCGTCGACGACCGCCTCGAGCAGTTCCCCAGTGGCGGCGTAGACGAACGTGTCCTCGTCGGCGCCGGTGCCCATCGACGCGAGCTGCCCGTCGTCGTCGACGACCACGACACGGCCGTCGAGTGCGGTGAGCCGGTCGGCGGCGTCATAGGCAGCGGTCTCGACCGGGCCGCCGTCTACTTCGCGCGAGGTGCGGTTGTCGTTGGCGTCGTAGGTGTAGCGCTCCGCGGCAGCGCCGTCGCGGTCCACTCCGACGAGTCGGTCGTCGTCGTCGAACTCGTAGTCGAGCGCCACCGTCGTCGTGGAGCCGTCGACGACGACGTCGGTGCGGCCCGTCAATCGGCCATCGGCGCCGTGGTCGACCGACAGGTCCGCCACGGTGTCGCCGTCGACCACGACACGGCGGGCGGTGACCCGGCCGCGCACGTCGTGGTCGATCTCGATGACCGTGTCGCCGTCGACGATGGACGAGACCGCGCGACCAGGTCCGTCGCGCTCGAACGTCAGGGGTCCCAGGCTCGTCGACTCGCCGTCGTCGTCGCGGTCGATGGCCCAGGTGCGCTGTTCGCCGTCGACGTCGAGGGTCGTCTCGATCGGCCGTCCGACGTTGTCGAGGGTCATCTCCGCGCTGCCGGTCGCCGCGCCGCCGAACGCGAGGCCCGTGATGATGTCGCCGTCGTAGGTGAACGCGAGCGTCTGCTCGCCGCTGGCGTCGGCGCGCTGCCAGGTCGTCGACGCCGGC
>SLNF01000283.1 GCA_007133145.1 Nitriliruptorales bacterium | reverse complement strand
TCGCGACGATGTGGCCGGGCGTGCGGCCGATCATGCGCTTGGCCTCGCTGCCGACGGCGAGGATCGCCCCGTTCTTCGTGTTGATCGCCACGACGCTCGGCTCGTTGAGCACGATGCCGCGGCCGCGGACGTAGACGAGGGTGTTGGCGGTCCCGAGGTCCACGGCGATGTCACGACCGAAGAACTGGAACACCGAGAAGGACTGTTGAGCCACGATCGTTCCTCGCAAGGGTTCGCCGGTGCACCGGACGGGCGTCCGTGCGACAAAGCGTAGCGACCCGATGCCCAACACGGGTCCCGTTCGAGGGTACACGTCGGCGGCACGCCCTGACAACGGTGCCCAACCGGACCCCGGCGGGGCCAGGGGCCACGCACGGCTCGGAACGACGCCGAGGGCACCCACCGCCCCGCGACCCCGTCCGACGCGGCGCACGCTGCGGCGAGTGCCGCCCCTCGAGCGGCCCGAGCGCGGCACTACAGCGCCCCGAGTCGGGCGAGGCTCACCCAGTCGGGGTCGCCCACGACGAGGTGGTCGAGGAGCTCGATCCCGGTGGTCTGGCCCGCCTCGGCGAGACGACTCGTGACCTGGCGGTCGTCGCCTGAGGGCGTCGGGTCCCCCGACGGGTGGTTGTGCGCGACGACGATCGCCGAGGCGCCGGCGAGCAGGGCGTCGCGGAAGATCTCCCGCGGGCTCATGAAGGTGTGGTCGGCGGTGCCCGTCGAGACGGTCGTGACGAGGATGAGGCGGTGCTTCGTGTCGAGGGCGAGCAGCAGGCAGTGCTCGCGGTCGGCCCCGGCGAGGCGTGGTCCGACGATCTCCGCGGCGTCCTCCGGGCGACTGACCTGCGGCCGACCCCTGGGTGGGCCTGGCCTGAACGTGCGCTCGAGCGCGGCGCAGGACGGGCAGCCGATGTCGGGGACGGCGGTCACGTGCGCTCCTCTCCGGTGGGGGATGCGCGCATCGTGCCCCGCGTCCTCACGGCCGGGGCCGCTCGAGGGGTCGACGCTGTGGACGACGGCCGACCGCCAGCTGCCCGCCCGGCCTCCTACCCCCGCGAATGGCGGATCAGCGCGCTCTGAGCGTCACGATCCGCCACTCGGCGTCCGCAGGCACGGCGGCCGGCGGACGCCGCCGGGGCCGGGCCCCGCGCCGCCGCGAGTGGCGGATCAGCGCGCTGTGAGCACCACGATCCGCCACTCAGCGAGGACCGCCGCGGGTCCCGGGGGTGGCTAACCCTCCTCGGGGAAGAAGATCGCGATCTCGCGGGCCGCGCTGGCAGGCGAGTCGGAGCCGTGGACGATGTTCTCGCCGATCTCGGTGGCGAAATCCCCCCGGATGGAGCCCGGGACGGCGTCGCTGGGGTTGGTCGCACCCATGATCCCGCGCATGCCCGCGATCGCGTCAGGTCCCTCGACGACCATGGCGACGAGGGGGCCCGAGGTGATGAAGTCGACGAGGCCGCCGTAGAAGGGCTTGCCGACATGCTCGGCGTAGTGCGCCTCAGCGGTCTCCCGGGCGATCTGCCGCAGGTCCATGCGGTGCAGGGTGAGCCCCTTGCGCTCGATGCGGCCGATGACCTCGCCGACGAGGCCGCGGGCCACGCCGTCGGGCTTGACGAGGATGAGGGTGCGCTCGCTCATGTGCGGCAGTCTCCTAGGTGCGGTGGAGTGGGGGTCGGGGAGGGCCGACGCGCGGCCCACGGCGCGCGATCCTACCCCTGCCCGCCCCGGGCAGGTCCGCCGCGCCCCGCCGGCCGACGCTCTCGAGGCCGGGTCACACCGGTGCCGATCGGCGGTGGTGGGACCGGGGCGCCCGCGCAGGTCAGGCGACCGGCAGGCCGAGCGCGGTGCGCGCCTCGCCGACGACCGCCGCGGAGCCGGCGACGACGACGAGGTCCTCCTCGCCGGCGAGCCCGCTCGCACGCTCGATCGCGGCCGGTAGGTCCTCGGCGAGCTCAGGCCGGGGTCGACCGGGGGCTGTCGCCTGCGCGGCAAGCCCGTCGACGTCGACGGCGCGGGGGCTGTCGGGCGGGCAGAGGACGAGGTGGTCGACGGTCCCGCCGAGCGCGGCGAGCAGCCCCGTGGGATCGCCCTCGTCGGTGGCGCCGAGCACGAGCACGCGGTGACGCACCGCGAACTCCTCGTGCAGCGCCTCGGCGAGCGCCTGGCCGGCCACCCCGTCGGCGGCGACGTCGAGGAGGACGCTCGCGTCGTCGGGGCGGCGCACGACCTCGAGGCGTCCCGGCAGGCGGACGGCGGCGAATCCCTCCCGCAGGACGTCGGCGTCGAGGCCACCGGCGAAGCCGAGGAAGCCCTCGAGCGCGACGAGCGCGGTCGCGGCGTTGCGGGCCTGGTGGGCGCCGTGGAGTGGGAGGTAGACCTCGTCCACCTCGCCGGTCACCCCACCGATGTCGAGCTGCTGCCCGCCGACCGCGAGGGCGCGCCGCCGCACTCCGGGGGCGTTGCCGGGGGCACCCGGCCCGCCGACCCGCACGCCGGGGACGTCGGCGGCGCCGACGACGACGAGGTGGACTCCGCGCCGCTCGGCGACGGCCTCGACCGCACCGATCGCCGCTGGCTCGCCGACGCCGCTCACGAGCACCGCGTCGTCGCCGACGTACGCCCCCCAGCGCTCCGCATCCTCGGCGCCCCCACCTCCGCCTGCGAGGTGCGTGAGCACCGCGGTCTCGGCCCGCGCGACGCTCGCCGCGGTCGCGCGTCCGGCGAGGACCTCGAAGACGGCGACGTCGACCGGCGCGTCGGCGAAGTGCATGACCGCGAGCGCAGCGACAGTCTCGTCGACGGTCAGCGGCGCGTCGTGGCGCGCGTCGACTTCCTCGAGGAACGGGTCCAGCTCGGTCGTGCGCAGCGCGAGGTCCTCAGTCGAGATCGGCTCGGCGGCCACGCGGATGCGCTCCCGGGCGTCCTGGAGGTGCGGCGAGGTGAGCGTGCCGGCGGTGAGGCCGAGCGCGCCGAGCAGGCAACCGAGCATCGACGCCACCGAGGTCTTGCCGTGGCTGCCGAGCACGGCGATGCCCGGTGAGGCGGCGTCGGGCCGGCCCAGAAGCTCGAGGAGCAGCTGCGTGCGGTCGGCCTCACCACCACCGTCGGGGCCCTCCGCGAGCGCCCGCGCGAGCGGGTCCGTCAAGAGAGCGCCTCGCGTTGGGCGGTGAGCCGCTCGATCGCCGCGCGCCACGACCTGACCTTCTCGCGCTCGGCCTCGACGACCGCCGCGGGAGCCTTCGCGACGAAGGCCTCGTTGCCGAGCTTGCCCTCGGCGCGGGCGAGCTCGCCGCTCGCGCGCTGGAGCTCACGGTCGATGCGGTCACGCTCCTCGTCGAGGTCGATGACGCCCTCGAGGGGGATGTGCAGCGCCGCGCCGGAGAGGGCGACCTTGCCCGCCGGTCCGGCGAGGCCGGCCTCGCCCTCGTCGGCGAAGCGCCAGGTCGCCACCCCGCCGAGGCGGGTGATGCCTGCGAGGCCGCCCTCGAGGACCACACGGCGCTCAGGGTTGGCGTGGGCGACGACCTCGAGGCTGACCGACGGCGCAAGGTTGTGGTCGGCGCGGAAGCGCCGCAGTTCGGTGACGGCCTCCTGTAGCGCCGCGAACTCCGCCTCCGCGGCGGCGTCGCGCGCGCCGATCCCGGTCTCGGGCCAGGCCGCGCCGATGAGCGCCTGGCCCTCGGGGTGGCCGTGCAGGGCCTGCCAGAGCTCCTCGGTGACGAAGGGGATGATGGGGTGGGCCAGGCGCAGGGCCTCGTCGAGCACGCCGGCGAGGACGCGGTCGGCGACGACGTCGCTGCGGAGCTTCGCGAGCTCGAGGTACCAGTCGCAGTAGTCGTCCCAGACGAAGTGGTAGAGCAGCCGCACGGCCTTGGCGAGGTCGAACTCGGTGTAGGCCACGTTGACCTGCGCGCGCGTGTCCTCCAGTCGGGAGAGGATCCAGCGGTCCTCGACCTCGAGACCATCGAGGGGCACCCCGGCGTCGACCTCGCTGCCGTCGAGGCGTGCGAGGACGAACCGGGCGGCGTTCCAGAGCTTGTTGCAGAAACGCCGCGCGCCCTCGACCCACTCCTCGGCCAGCGGCGTGTCCTGCCCCGGGTTCGCGCCGCGCAGCAGCGCGAAGCGCAGCGCGTCGGCGCCGTACTTGTCGATGAAGTCGAGCGGGTCGATGACGTTGCCGAAGGACTTCGACATCTTCTTGCCCTCGGCGTCACGCACCATCCCGTGGTTGAAGACGACGTGGAAGGGCACGTCGTCGAGGAGGTGCAGCCCCATCATGAGCATCCGACTCACCCAGAAGGTGTTGATGTCGTAGCCGGTCTCCATGACGGCGTTGGGGTACCAGGTCGCGAGCTCGGG
>SLNF01000299.1 GCA_007133145.1 Nitriliruptorales bacterium | reverse complement strand
GCGGTGGCTGATGCCCATGAGCGCGACGAGCATCCCGAAGACGATGCCGATGCTGATCGCCCCGAAGGAGACCATGAGGGTATTGGGCAGCCCCTCCCGCAGGAGCTCGGGGAAGGTCGCGGTCATGACCTCCCAGTTGAAGAACAGCCGCCGGACGTCCTCGAGCCGCTCACCCATCGCCAACCCCACCTTCGGCCACGCCGCGCGCCCCCGCCGGGCTTCAGCGGGGGCGCGGTGCGGCGGAGACTACTGGAACTGCTCGGGGACGTCGCCCTCGAACCACTCGCTGTAGATCGCCTCGTAGGTGCTGTCCTCGATGATCTCGGCGAGGGTGGCGTTGATCGCGTCGAGGAGCGCGGCGTTGCCCATCTGCACGGCGATGCCGTATTCCTCGGCGGTGTCGACCTCGGCGACGAGCTCGAGGGTGTCGGAGCCCTCGGCCTGCTCGCTGGCCACCGGGAGGTCGATGAAGACCGCGTCGACCTGGTCGGACTCGAGGGCGGTGAAGGCCTCCGGGGTGCCGGGGAACTCCACGACGGTCGCGTCGGGCTCGAAGTTCTCCTTGGCGTAGTCCGCGCCGGTCGTCGCGGCCTGCACGCCGATGTCGAGGCCCTCGATGTCCTCGACGCCGGTGATGCCGCTGTCGGCCTGGACGACCATCGCCTGGTTCGCCGCGAAATAGGGGTTGGAGAAGTCGACGGTCTCGGCGCGCTCCTCGGTGATCGTGAGCGCGGAGATGACGACGTCGAACTCGCCGCCGTCGAGCTGGGTCAGCAGGGTGTCGAAGCCGGAGTTCACGAACTCCACCTCGACGCCGAGGCGGTCGCCGATCTCGTTCATGAGGTCGACGTCGAAGCCCTTCTCCTCGCCGTCCTCGATGAACTCGAAGGGCTCGAAGTCGAGGTCGCTGCCGGCCACGAGCAGGCCTTCCTCGGCGAGGCCGAGGTCGTCGACGGCCTCCTCCTCGTCGGCCTCCTCCTCGACGTCCTCCTCGTCGTCGACGTCGTCCTCGACCTCCTCCTCGACTTCGTCGTCGACCTCGTCGACCTCGTCGACCTCGTCCTCAGCGCACGCGGCGACGAGCAGCGCCAGCGCGGCGATCGCCGCGAGGACCCACCATCTGCGAAGCTGCATGATCTTGTCCTTTCTCACCACAGGTTCGGGGCACACCTCGCGCGTGCCCGCACACCACGAAGAGATGTGGGCCGGCTGCGGCTCGGCGCCACGCCCGGCCCCGCGTCACGTCCCAACGCCACTACGATACCGGTAGTGCGTTACGGCAGGGTCAACGGCCCTGCCCGAGTCGACGTGTTGCGCGCCCGCAGGGGCCCTCGCACGAGCCCGCCGGACGGTGCCGCGGTGGCGCCACGCCGCACCGGCCGCTACGTGGTGATGGCCTTGAAGCGCTGCATGTTCTCGACCATCGCGGTCTCGGTGGGCAGGCGCTCCATGCTCGAGGCGCCGAAGAAGCCCACGACCCCCTCGGTGCGCTCGATGACGTAGGCGGCGTCCTCCGGCCCGGCGATCGGCCCGCCGTGGCACAGCACGAGCACCTCGGGGTTGACGCGCTTGGCGGCATCGGCCATCGCCTGCACCCGTTCGACGGACTCCTCGAGGCTCAGCGCCGTCTGCGCGCCGATCGCCCCGCTGGTCGTCAACCCCATGTGCGGCACGAGCACGTCCGCGCCGGCCTCGACCAGCGCGGTGGCCTGCTCGGGATCGAAGGCGTAGGGGCAGGTCACGAGCCCCTGCCGGGCAGCCTCGGCGATCATGTCGACCTCGAGACCGAAGCCCATCCCCGTCTCCTCGAGGTTGGCGCGGAACGTGCCGTCGATGAGCCCGACGGTCGGGAAGTTCTGCACCCCGGCGAAGCCCAGCGCGGCGATCTCGCGCAGGAACACCGGCATCTGCCGGAACGGGTCGGTGCCGTTGACCCCGGCCAGGACCGGCACGTCCCTGACGACCGGCAGGACCTCCCGGGCCATGTCGACGACGATGGCGTTGGCGTCGCCGTAGGCCAGCAGCCCCGCGAGCGACCCGCGCCCGGCCATCCGGTAGCGCCCGGAGTTGTAGATGATGATGAGGTCCGCACCGCCGGCCTCGGCGGTCTTGGCCGACAAGCCCGTGCCGGCCCCCGCCCCGATGATCGCCCGGCCCGCCTCGGCCTCGGCGCGGAGCCTCGCGACGACCTCGTCGTGTCGCGTCATGTCCTGACCTCCTCGTCGTGGGGTGCCGCGGCGCTCACGACTGCGGCGCGGCCTCGGGGTTCACCGCGCGGATGCGCGCGTCGAGGGCGTCGGCCATCTCGCGCGCGAAGCCGGGGTCGTTGATGTCGGTGGCGCGCTCGACGACGTCGACGACGGTGGGGTCGACGTGCTCGCGCAGGGCGGCGAACAGCGCGGTGTCGGCCTCGGGGTCGTGGAAGGGCTGCCCCTCGGTGGCGATGAGCGAGACGCCGGCGAGCGGGATGTAGAGCGCGGTGGGGCCGGTCGCGGCATTGAGCTTGGCGGCGATCCGCCGCCCGAGCTCGGCGGTCTCCTCCGGCGTCGTCCGCATGAGGGTCACCGTGGGGTTGTGCACGTAGAGGGTGCGGTCGGCGAACTCCGCCGGGACGGTCTCGCGCGGCCCGAAGTTGACCATGTCGAGCGCGCCGAGCGAGACGACCTGCGGCAGCCCGAGCGCGCCCGCGGCCTCGAGGCGGTCCGGACCCGCCGAGAGCACCCCGCCGACGAGGTCGTCGCACAGCTCCGTCGTCGTGAGGTCGAGCACCCCGGCCAACCAACCGTCCTTCGCGAGCGCCTCGAGTGACCGTCCCCCCGAGCCGGTGGCGTGGAAGACGAGCACCTCGTAGCCCAACTCGATGAGGCGCTCGCGGGCCGCGTCGACCGCGGGCGTGGTCACCCCGAACATCGACGCGCCGACGAGCGGGCGCTCCTCGGCCACCGGCGGCGCCTCACTCGTGACCATCCCGGCGATCGCCCCGGCGGCGTTGGCGAGGATCCGGGCGGAGACGGCGTTGATGCCGGCGATGTCGACGACGGAGTAGAGCATCGCGATGTCGACCGCGCCGACGTAGGGGCGGGTGTCACCTGAGGCCATCGTCGAGACCATGAGCTTGGGCACGCCGACCGGGAGCGCGCGCATCGCCTGCGTGGCCACCGACGTCCCGCCGGAACCGCCCATCGCGAGCACCCCGTCGCAGCGGCCCTCGGCGTGCAGGCGCCGGAGGACCTCGGCGGCGCCCCGGCCCATCGCCGTCATCGCCGCGCCACGGTCGTCGTCGGCGAGGAGGTCGGCGATGCTCGTGCCCGCCGCGCTCGCGACGGCGTCGTGGTCGACGTCGGGGGCGATCGCCGGATCCCGCGTGCCGGTGTCGACGAGCAGGGGGGTCACGCCCTTGGCCTCGAGGGCGTCGCGGACGTAGCCGTACTCCCGCCCCTTGGTGTCGAGTGTGCCGATGAGCACGACGGTGGCCATGACGCCTCCTGCTCGCTTCGCTCGGGGCGGGCCGCAGCACCGCTGCCACGGCCCGGGCGCGGTCGGGCGCCACGCGCCAGCATCGGCCCCTGCGCCGGCCCTGTCGAGGGGCGATTCGTCCCGTTGGCGACCCAGGGGCCCATCGTCCGACAGTCAGCATCCGATCATCGACGGGTGCGACGGCCGGCCGGGACGGGGCGCGCACCGCCGCCTGGGACCCGTTGGCAGGGCGCGCACCACCGCCGCCGGCCCGGCAACGACGCGCGCCACCGCCACCGTTCAGGTGCTGAGGATTGCGCACGAGGTGGTGAGCCTTCGGTGCGTTCAAGGCCCGCAGGGGCGGTCTTGCCCGGCGCGTCGGGGGCTCACCGAGGGGTGGTGAGCCAAAGGCGCGGCAGGCCGCGCCGCCCGCTCTCCACCTGCGGCACCGCCGCGGGGGCCGATGGGGGTGGTGAGCGCACGGCGCGCCGGGGCGCGCCGACGGCTCCCCAGCCACCCTCAGAGGGGAGGATCGGCGGCGGCAGACGGCGTTCGGCCCTGTGGGTGGTGAGCCAACGGTGAGCGAGAGCGCGCCCAGGCGGCACCACCGCCCGTGGTGACCTCACGACGGCCCCGCGATCGCGCCGAAGGCTCACCACCCCGCGGAGGCCGGCCGCCTCGGCGGGCCAGCGGGCGAAGCCAGCGGCCGGCGCGGGCGGCGGCAGGGCAGTCAGCGTGGGCGGCGGTCAACTCGGTCGGCCCCTGGCTCAGGCGAACGCCGCGGCGAGCCGCTCGTAGGTCTCGTCGAGCAGCTGCGGCAGGATCTTCGTCTGGCCGATGACCGGCATGAAGTTCGTGTCGCCGCCCCAGCGCGGCACGACGTGCTGGTGGACGTGCTCGGCGATGCCCG
>SLNF01000109.1 GCA_007133145.1 Nitriliruptorales bacterium | reverse complement strand
TGCTCGAGCTCTCGGACGGCGTGGATGAGGCGCATCGCCGGCTCGCCGCGGTTGACGATGGCGATGCGCCGGGGCTCGGCCGTGCTCGTCGCGCTCATCGTGCGCGCCTGCCGTCGCGGTCGTCGAAACGGGTCGCCGTGACGTGCCGTGCAAGGGCATGGGGATGGGTGCGCACGATCCTCAGGGTCCTTCCTCGCATGCGCGGCTGCGGTCGGGGCAACGTACTCCAGGCGGCCCCCCGCCTCCAGTCCTCCGGATGGCCGAGTCGCCCGGTAATGCCGGGCGTCCCGGTACCCGCCCGCCGCCACGCGGCGGTGCGTGCCCGCTCGCCATGGGAGCTTCGCAAGCCTCGAGTGGCGGATCGGTGCGCCGTGGGTGCAGTCAGCCGCCACTCGCGCTCTCGTGGCCGCCGCCCACCCGCCTCGAGTGGCGGATCGGTGCGCCGTGGGCGCAGTCAGCCGCCACTGGCGCTGTCGTGGCCGCCGCCCCTTGCGGGCCCTCAGCGGCCTGCGGTCCGCCCGCTGTCGGTCGCGGCGATGGCGCCCCCACCGCGGTTCCAGCGGTACTCGCGCCAGGCGAGCGCGACGAGTACCGCGACCGCCGCGACCGCCGCGACCGCGCCGACCACCGGCCGGTCGGGGACCTGCTCGACGCGGATGGCCGCGAGGGCCCAGGTAGCGGCCAGTGGGAAGCCTGGTTCGGGCGGACCCACCGCGGTGATCGCCGTGGCGATCGCGCCGGCGGCGACGAGGACGAGCACCGCCCAGGCCTGGGTCGGCAGGCCGAGCTCGGTGACACCCTCGGCGAGCAGCGTCGTCGAGAAGCCCGCGGCGGTCGCGACGGTGGCCCACCCCAGGTAGAGCCCCACGGTGGCGAGCACGATCCAGCGCTCGGCGCGCGAACTCGGCCGCCCGCGACGGGCCAGGCCGGCATAGCCGACGGCGAGCGCTGCGGTGAGGCCGACGATGATCACCTGGGCGAGGACGAAGGCCTCCTGCTGGAAGGCGATGATCCAGAGGCCGTTGAGCGCGAAGGCCACCGCAAGGGGGGCCCTCAGCCCCGTGAGCGCGGGGTCGTCGCCGCGCGAGGAACGCGCTTGGTACCCCGCGAGCACGAGGCTCGCGAGGTAGACGAGCCCCCAGATCGAGAACGCGTAGCCGGCCGGGTCGATCCAGGAGTCGTAGCGGTCGGAGATCGTGCCGACGTCGTCGCCGGGCAGGAGGCCCGATTGGCTCAATCCCGCCGCGGCGACCTGCCAGGCGGCCAGGGCCGCGACGAGCCACCGTAGCCATGTGCTCATGCCCATCCTCGCTCCTGGGGTTCGGGGTCGGGTGCCGGCGCCCCGCTCGGCATTCGACGGATGCGGGCGTCGTCGATACAGGCTGCCCGTCGCATCGCGACCTCTACCGCACCGGCACACCATGGCCTGTACCGACGTAGCACACTGAAACATTGACAGTGAATAATGGCAGTGTTATAGGTAGGGGCATGATGAACGACGCGACAACCTCACCTGAGCCCGTCCACGATGACGCCTGGGGCGCGGACGTCGACGCCCAGGAGCCTGAGGCGAAGGCGCCTGAGCCCGAGGCGAGGGAGGCCGAGGAGGCCGCTGCCCAAGCCGACGAGGCGGAAGCCGCCGAGGAGCCGCGCTACAGCCTCGATGAGCTCGCGCGGCTCTCGGGGCTGCCCACCCGCACGATCCGCCACTACCAGTCCGAGAAGCTGCTACCCGCGCCGGAGCGCGAGGGACGCACCGCGCGCTACCGCGACATCCACCGCGAGCGGCTCGCCCTCATCGGGCGGTTGCAGGACCGCGGCTTGAGCCTCAAGGCGATCCGCGACGTCCTGCGCCGTGTCGACAAGGGCAAGCTCGACCTCGAGGAGTGGCTCGGCATCGGCGAGCAGCTCGAGCGTCCCTGGACGGAGGACCGCCCGCAGCTGCTCGACGAGGACGAGCTCGCCGAGCGGCTCGAGGGGCATCGTCCGGGCCTCACCGCCGAGCTCGTCGAGCACGGCCTGCTGCAGGCCAACGAGACCCTGCCGCCGACCTACCTCGTGGCGTCGCCGGGACTGCTCGACATCGCCCTGCGGCTCGAGTCAGCCGGCGTCGACGTCACGACGTCCGCCGAGGCGCTGGAGCGGATGCGCAAGCACGTCCGCAAGGCGGCCGAGGACGTCGTCGAGCACGTCGTCGATCGTGCGGGCCAGGGCTTCGGCCAGGACCCCGAGCAGGTGACCGAGGCCCTCGACGCCCTGCCCGAGCCGACGCTCGATGCGGTGCGACTCGTCTTCACGCGGGAGATGGAGCGGGCGCTGCGCTCGAGCAGCGAGCGGCTCGGCACCGCCCTCGGCAAGCGCCGCTCCGAGCGGGACGACGACGGGTGAGCCGCGGCACCGACACGCGGTCCCGCGCCGTGAACGAGGCTCGGGCCACCGTTGAGCGGCCGTCACCGTCCGAGCCGCCCACGCCACCCGGGCGGGCCCCATCGCGCGGCAGGCCGCTGCTGCGCGGCAAGTTGCACGAGGTCGCGTTCTGGATGAGTCTCGTCGTCGCGCCGCTGCTCGCGGCCTACGCCCCGTCTGGCGCCGGCAGGATCGCCACCGGCGTCTACGCGCTCACCCTCTCGGGGATGCTCGGTGTCAGCGCGCTCTACCACCGGGTGACCTGGCCGCCGGCGCAGCGTGCGGTGCTGCGGCGACTCGACCACGCGATGATCTTCCTGCTCATCGCTGGCACGTACACACCGATCGCGCTCGTCCTGCCGCCGGAGCGTGGGCTCGCCGTGCTCGTCGTCGTCTGGGTCGGGGCGCTCGCTGGCGTCGGCTTCCAGCTTGCCTGGCCGGGTGCGCCCCGCGCGCTCCAGGCCATCGTCTACATCGCCCTCGGCTGGACCGCCGTCGCCGTGCTACCCGACCTCGCCCGTGCCCTCGGTGGGCCGGGCCTGGCGCTCATCGTCGGCGGTGGGGTGCTCTACAGCATCGGTGCGGTCGTCTACGCGCGACGCCGCCCCGATCCCGCTCCTGCGGTCTTCGGCTACCACGAGGTGTTCCACGCCTTCGTCGTCGCTGCCGCGCTGTGCCACCTCGCCGCAGTCGCCGCCACGGCGCTCCCGCAGCTGTAGAGCCGGTCGCGAGGGGCCGACCGCGAAGCCGACTCCGGGGGCGTGCAGCGCGGGTACCCCGCCCTCGCGCCCGGCGCGCGGCACGGTCGTTACGATCCGGTGGCAGGACCGGGCCGCCGTCGGGCGGGCGCCCTGGCGGCCCCCACGGAGCCGGTCGCGACGCGCCGCTGCGACAGGACCACCCATGCCAAGCCCGGAGATCCGCCGTCGGATCGCCCACCGTCTCGACGAGCTCCTCGCGCGCTGCCGTGCCGAGCCTGCCGGCAGCGTCGCCCACCTCTACGACCCGGCGCGGGGGTACTACCCGCCGGAGGAGGCCGGCGAGGAGCGGGAGGAGTTCGCGATCAGCGTCGTCACCGTCGACGGTGAGCGCTACGACGCCGGCGATGCCGAGGTGGCCTTCCCGCTCCAGTCGCTGTCGAAGGTCTTCGCCTACGGCCTCGCGCTCGCCGACCACGGCCGCGACGCGGTGCTGACCCGCGTTGGTGTCGAACCGAGTGGGGACGCCTTCAACTCGCTGCGCTTCGACGAGCGCCACATGCGTCCCTACAACCCGATGGTCAACGCCGGCGCGCTCGTAACCAGCGAGCTCATCGACGGCCGCGACGACGCCGAGCGGCTCGAGCGCGCCATCGCGCTGCAGCGCGACTTCGCCGGTCGGGAGGACCTCGACGTCGACCGGGGGACGCTGGACGCGGAGAGGGCGGCTGCCGACCGCAATCGCGGGACGGCCTACCTCATGCGCAGCGCTGGCATGCTCCACGGCGACGTCGACGCGACCGTCGAGCGCTACCTCGCGCAGTGCTCGGTCCACGTCACCGCCGGTGACCTCGCCGTCATGGGCGCCACCCTCGCCGACGGCTGTCGCAATCCCAGGACCGGAACGCAGGTCATGCCGCGCCGTCGTGCCCGCGACGTGCTCAGCGTCATGCTCACCTGCGGGATGTACGACTACGCGGGCCATTGGGCGTTCGACGTCGGGCTCCCGGCCAAGAGCGGCGTGAGCGGGGGCATCCTCATGGTCGTGCCCGGCAAGGTCGGCATCGGGGTGCTCTCGCGCGGCCTCGACGCCTACGGCAACAGCGTCCGCGGGATCGCGGTGTGCCGGGAGCTCTCCGACCGTCTCGGCCTCCACGTCTTCGCCAGCGAGGCCGAGGACGCGGTCCTCGCCGGCGGCGAGCCCGCCGAGGGGTGAGCGCCGTGGCGCTGACGAGCTCCGAGGGCTGAGCGGACCGGTGCCCGTCCCGCGCGCGAGGCCACGCCGGCGCGCTCGTCGTCGAGGGTGCGGTGGTGTGGGAGGCCGGCTTCGGCCGCACCGAACGGGAGGGCGGTCGGCCTGTGACCCCCAGCACGCCCTTTCCGGCCGCGTCGATGTCGAAGCCGCTCACGGCATGGGCGGTCGCACGGCTCGTCGAGGACGGCGCGGTCGCCCTCGATGACCCGCTCACCGCCCACTTCGACGGGTGGATCCCACCGGTGCCGCCCGACCAGCAGGCGCACGTCACCGTCGAGCGCCTCCTCGCCCACACCGCCGGGCTGCCGTGGAGGTCCGAGGGGGAGCCCGACTGGACCGCTCCGCCGCCGCCGGGCCAGCGGCTCGCGGGCACGGGTGGCACCGAGCCCGTGGGCTTCGCCCAGCCTCCCGGCGAGGGCTTCCTCTACGCCAATCCCGGCTTCGACGCCCTCGAGTTGCTCGTCGAGGAGCGCAGCGGCCGGCCGTTCGGCGCGTTCATGGCCGAGGAGGTCCTCGCGCCGCTCGGCATGGGGGACTCGACCTTCGACTGGCAGGAGGCCGCCGGCGGGCAGGTGGTGCCCGGGCACACCCTCGACGGCGCCACGGTGCGCTTCCTCGACGAGCCCGGCCCGCCCCCGGCTGCCGCGGGCCTCGTGACGACCGCGGGTGACTACGCCCGCTTCCTCGCCGCCTCCTACGTCGTGCCCGAGCGCGGCGACGGCTTCGTGCTGCTCATGAACTCCCGGCGGGGCTACCGCCTCATGTTCGAGCAACTGGCGTCCTGGACCGCCTGGCGGCAGCTCGGCGAGCCGACGATGAGCGCGACGTTCTCGGCAGGCCTCACCGGGGTGCAGGGGGCGACCGCCGTGGCCGCCGCCGCTGCCGTGGCGCTCGCGCTGCGTCTCGTTGCCGACTCGAGGGCTGGCCGTCGCCTCGGGCCGAGGGGTGCGGGCCGGTGGGTCGCGCGGCTCAGTACCGCAGCCTTCGCCCTCGCCGTGCTCGCCCTGTGGTGGGCGCTGGCCCGCGGCACCGTCGTTACCTTCCTGCCGGGGCTCGCCGGGTGGCTCGCCGCCGCCCTGCATGCACTCGCTGCCGTGTTGCTCCTCGCAGCCCTGCTGCCCCGACGTGCGCGGGCCCCGGCCGCGAGCGCCGAGGGGCCTGCGCCGGGCTGAGGTGTCCCGTCGCAGTCTCCGCCGTCCTCACGTGTCGCGGCGTGCCCCCGGCGGCGTGGTCGTCGCCTGCAGCTCAGACGAGGCGGGTCTCGACCTCGACGGCGCCGGGCTCGGTCACCCCGCGCAGCAGCAGCGCCGAGATCGCCACGAGCGCTGCGGCGGCAAGCCCGCTCGCTGCGATGCCACCGAGGTCGTAGAGCGGCGGGCCGAGCAGCGCCCCGCTGCCGCGGGCCATCGCCATCGTCGAGACCATGAGCGAGAGCAGCCGGTCGCGGGACTCTGCGGCAAGCTCACTCACGAGCGGGATGGTCGCGACGATCGTCACTTCGAAGCCGACGAACCAGACGACGACGGCGACGATGGCGAGGGCGACTGAGCCGCCGACCGCGCCGAGGCTGGCGTAGGCGAGGCCGCTCGCGAGGAGGCCGAGGAGGATCGTGCGTTTGGCGCCGAGGCGGTCGGCGAAGGCGGCGACCCCTCCCTCGCCGGTGAGTTCGCTGACGACGACGACGATCGTGAAGAGCCCGATGGCCGTGACCGAAAGGCCGAGGTCGTCCTCGAGCCAGGCGCCGTAGACGACGAACATGAGCTCCGCGGCGACGGTGTAGACGAAGACCACCGCGAGGACGCGCACGCGCTCGGGGTTCAGGCGCAAAGGGCGCCGGGTGCGCAGGGTCGGGCGGTCGGCGGGCAGGAGCGTGCCCACCGCGACGAGGCCGACCAGGGCGAGCGCGGCGACGACGGCGAAGGCGCTCTGCCAGCCGAGGCGGGGAATGAGCACCCCGGCCAGCGGCACCGTCGCGAGCAGCGACAGCGCCCAGGTGAGCTCGGTGATGCCGATGACCCGGCCACGCTGCCGGTAGGGCACACGCTCGCCGAACCACCCCTGCATGGGTACGTCGAAGGCGGGCTTGGCCGCACCGGCGAGCAGGAACCCGAACGCGGCCAGACCGATGAGGGACCAGGAGCCGGGGGCAGCGGCGCCCGGCGCGAGGATGATGAGCCCGGCGCCGGCGAGCGCGAAGACGAGTCCGACGAGCATGAGGCTGCGGCGGCCGAGCGACTCCGCGGCACGGGCCACGAGGGGGGCCCCGACGGCGACGAAGGAGCGTAGGGCCACGAGCGCGGAGACGACCGCGAGGGAGACCCCGAGGCCGCGGGCGATCTCGGGGAGGAACGGGTAGACGACACGGATGCCGCCGTTGATCGCGAGACGGGCGACGAGCACCGCGGCGAGGGCGGCCACGACGTCGCGCGCCAGGCGCGGCGCAGCGCTCACCGCAGGTGGCCGCGGGGATCGTCGTCAGCGCGCTGTGCCGGGTGGTTGGGCATGGCCGGCGCGGCGAGGGTCGTTGCTGTGACCACGCTGCCTCCGGGCTCGACGCTCACCAGCGCGGGATGCTGCCCGATCGCCGGGGGGCTGTCGAGTGGGTGGCCCGCCTCGCCTCGCGCCGGCTGGGGTTCGGCAACCCAAGGGCCTTCCCGACGTGGCCGCGCGTCGACGTCGCAGCCGCGGGCTCGGGCTGACGACCTCGCCGTGGCGGTGCGCTTCAGCGCCGGGGCAGCCACGGCCGGCCAGTCGAGCCGGGGGTCCTAGTCCTGCTGCCAGTGAGCGAGGAAATGGGCGTGGCGCCAGGTGAGCGCCTCGGGGTGCGGGAGGCGGTCACCATCGAGTTTGGCGGCGACGATCCCGAGCGCTTCGAGGCTCGGTCCTCCCGGAGCGGGCACGATCTCGTGGCTCGTCGGATCGATCGCGAAGAGGTGACGGTCGAAGGCGCGTCGGAGCCCGGCGCCCATCGGCAAGCCGTTGCGGGGGTCGTTCGTGCCGCCGTACTCGGGGTCGCAGAGGTGCGCGGCGTCGAGGGCGGCGGGAACGGTCACCCCGGAGAGGGGACAGGCCCTGCCGTAGCGCTCGAGGACGTCCTGCCGGAACTTCGCCCGCCCGGCGAGGTGCTTGCTGCGTGTGACGCTGCGCTCGCTGTGGACGGTGAGGGTGAAGGGCGCGTCGTCGGGGGTGTCGGCGCGGTAGGCCAGCTGCGGCAGCGGCGTGTCGTCGAAGACGATGAGGAACTGCTCGTCGCTGTCGGACCAGTCCTCGACCCAGCCGAGGTAGATCTTCCGACGCCCGAACGGGGCGTCCTCGGTGACGATGAAGATCGGCAGCCCGAGCTCGCCGGCGGCTTTCGTCGAGGCGATCTCCGAGGCGTCGCGCCGCGGGCGGTCGGTCGTGGGATAGCGATAGAGGATGCCGACCGGCGCCATGGGGTCGGGGTAGTGCTGGCCGTTGTGGAGAACCGCGACGGTGACGCCGCGGGGGTCGAGCAGCTGGGTGCGGTTGAGGCTGCGGTAGATCACCGCCTCCCCGGAGTAGAGCTTGCGCTCGCGCACCTCGCCGAGTGTGAGCCAGTCCTCACGCTGTTGGCGATCGAGGACGTCGGCCCACTGCACGAGGCGCCACGTGCGCTCGTTCTCGATCGCATCAACGGACTTCTCTACGGGCTGATCTGTGGCTTCCATCGGTCCCTCCCGGTCGGCTCAATGGCAGCCTAGAGAACGCGGGCCGACCGCGCCGGTCTGATCGTCCAGTCGCAGGGTCCACGCCGTCGTGGTGCAGCATCGTCCCAGGCCAGCGGGGCGCTGAGGCGTCCGTGGCGAGGGTGGGCGACGCGCCCTGCCACCCCCGCTACCGGGGGCGCCGACACGGGTGCGACGGCGACCGCCCCGGGCGAGGAGCCTGCGGCAATGGCGCTCGACCGCTGGACCTTCAGCGGGCGCACGCCTGGTTCCGCTACGGGGGATCCCGTCAGCCGGCCACCGTGGCTGCGCGACGCCGTCGAGGGCGTCGAGCTCCGCCCCGGCCGGCGCGCCGGGGCCTCGACTCGACGCGGCTGTCGCAAGGGCCGTGCAGGCAGTAGGGTGCAGCCGTTCCTGAACGGGGAGCAGACGGTGTACCTGACCTTGGCACGGCACGGCGAGACGACCTGGAGTCGTACGGGGCAGCACACCGGCAGGACCGACCTGCCGCTGACCGAGCGCGGGCAGGCCCAGGCGCGCGCGCTCGCGGTTCGTCTCGAGGGGTCCGAGTTCGACGCGATGCTCTCGAGCCCGTCCCAGCGTGCGCGCGACACCGCAGCCGCCACCGGCCGGGAGTTCGCCACCGACGAGCGCCTCGTCGAGCTCGACTACGGTGCCTACGAGGGGCTCACGACGGTGCAGATCCGCGGGCGTCGCCCCGCCTGGGACCTGTGGTTCGACGGCTGTCCCGACGGTGAGACCGTCGACGACGTCGCCTTGCGGGTCGACGCCGTGCTGCAGGACCTCATCGAATCGGGCGCGCGCTCGGCGCTGCTCGTCGGGCACAGCCACACCTTCCGGGTCCTCGCCGCGCGCTACCTCGGCATGGAGCCCCAGGCCGGGCGGCTCTTCCGCCTCGACACCGCGACGCTCTCCGAGCTCGGTGAGTACCACGCCCGTCCGGTCGTCGTGCGCTGGAACACCTCCGACCATCTCGCCTAGGCCGGCGCGCCGCCCTTGGGACGACGCCACCTGCCTCGGGGCAGCCCACCCGGCGGCTCGAGGCTGCTCACGTGCCGGCGAGCTCCCGGGTCAGTCGCAGCAGCGCCGACCGCGCCTCGGGGTCGCGAGCCTGTGCGGCGGGTGCGGCCTCGACGGTGCCGTCGACGTAGCGCCCGGTGACCCCCGCGAGGTCGTCGTCGAGAACGAGCCGCGCAGTCGCCGCGACGCCCTCGTCGAGGGGGCGTTGCGCGGCGCCGTAGGACTCCCTCACGATCTTGGTGTCCATGAGCGAGCCGGGGTGCAGGGCGTTGACCGTCACCTCCGCGGGGTCGAGCTCCTCGGCGAGGGCGAGGGCATCGGCGATCATCGCGAGCTTGCTCCGGGCGTAGGCGCGGCTGCCGTCGTAGCCCCGCTCGAGCATCGGGTCGTCGGGGTCGACGGGCTGCTGGGCACCGGAGGCGACGTGGACGATCCGCGCTGGCGCGGAGGCCCGTAGCAGCGGCAGGAGCTCGCGGGTGAGCAGGTGCGCGGCGAGGTGGTTGACCTGCAGGCGTAACTCGTGGCCGTCGGCGCTGATCTCCCGCCGCCCCCCTGGCGACCCCGGTCCGATCCCGGCGTTGTTCACGAGCGCGTCAAGCCGGACCTCCCGGGAGCGCACCTCGCTCGCCAGGCGCCGTACCTCGGCGAGCGCGGCGAAGTCGGCGACGTAGCCGGTGGGCGTCGCCTCGCCGCGTGCGGCCAGGGCCCTCACGGCGGCGTCGACACGCCCCTCGCTGCGCCCGTGGACGAGGACACGCCAGCCCTCGTCGGCGAGTGTGTCGGCGAGCGCGCGGCCGAGCCCGTCGGTCGCGCCGGTGATGAGGACGGTCGGCGGCGTCGCGGTCATCGCGGGGCCTCCTCCTCCGCGCCTCGGCCCGACGGCACGGTCACGGCACCTCCCGGGTTAGGCTGCCGGCCGACGCGGTGTCGACGACGGTGACGAGGGCGTATGTATCCCCCCGAGCGCATCCTCATGGGTCCGGGACCCAGTGACGTCCACCCCCGGGTGCGCGAGGCGCTCGCGCGACCGCTGCTCGGCCACCTCGACCCCGACTTCACGCCGTTGCTCGACGAGATCGCCGCCGGTCTGCGCACCGCCTTCGGCACCGCCAACCAGGTGACCTTCCCGGTCTCGGGCACCGGCAGCGCCGGCATGGAGGCGGCGCTCGTCAATCTCGTCGAGCCCGGCGACGAGGTCGTCGTCGGGGTCGCGGGCGTCTTCGGCGGACGAATGGCCGAGGTCGCCCGCCGTGCCGGGGCACGGGTCCACACCGTCGAGGCGCCGTGGGGGCGCATCGTCGAACCGGACGCCTTCGTCGAGGAGGTCGGCCGCCGTCGGCCCGCCGTCGCCGCGCTCGTCCATGCCGAGACCTCCACCGGGGTGCACCAACCCGTCGCCGAGATCGGCGCGGCGCTCGCGGACGGTGAGACGCTGCTCCTGCTCGACTGCGTGACGAGCCTCGCCGGTGTCGAGGTCGCCGTCGACGCCTGGGGCGTCGACGTGGCCTACGGCGGCACGCAGAAGTGCCTCTCGGTGCCACCGGGCCTCGCGCCGGTCACCTTCAGCGACCGGGCGGTCGCGAAGGTCCGAGCCCGCGCCACGCCGGTGCAGTCCTGGTACCTCGACCTCACGTTGCTGCTGGGCTACCTCGACGCCGAAGGCGGGCGCACCTACCACCACACCGCGCCGATCGCGATGCTCTACGCCCTCGCCGAGGGCCTCGCGCTCGTCGCCGAGGAGGGTCTCGAGGTCCGCTGGGCGCGCCACGCCCGCCTCGGAGGGCAACTCCAGGCCGGCCTCGCCGACCTCGGCCTCGAACTGCTCGCACAGGAGGGCCACCGGCTGCCGCAACTCACGACCGTCGCGCTGCCCGAGGACGTCGACGAGGCGGCCTGGCGCCGGCGGCTTCTCGCCGAGCACGGCCTCGAGGTCGGCGCGGGCATCGGCGACTTCGCCGGGCGCGCGTGGCGGGTCGGCCTCATGGGCCACACCTGCGCAGAGCGCAACGTCCTGCTCTTCCTCGACGCGCTCGAGCGACTGCTCGCCGAGCCGCGTTGAGGCTCGGGCCGGGCCTGGGGCAGGCGGGCCCTAGGTCGCCCGTCGGAGCCGGGGGACGAGCCAGGCGAGGCCGCCCAGCCCCGCCAGGACGAAGGCGAGGACGAGCACGTTCCACTTCACGAACGTGAGCACCGGCGCGGCGTGTGCCGCCACGGGCGTCGTCGCCGGGTAGCGCGCCATGACGAGGGCCGCGCTCGTGTTCTCGAGGAAGTCGAAGAGCACCGCGATCACCGGGGTGAAGACGAGCACCGAGGGCAGACGGGCCACCACGACCGTGGCACGGGAGGCGAGGAGCAGCGAGACCTGGAGGAAGAGCCCGTAGACGAGCGGCCAGACGACGTCGAACGTGAAGCGGGACCGCACGTAGTACGCGCGGCCCTCCTCGCCGTAGGCGGCCGCCCAGCGGTAGAGGTCCTCCGCGGTGTAGAGGTAGGAGCCGTCGGGTGAGGCCGAGGTCCCCGTCATCTCGACCGTCGTCCGTGCCACCCCGGGCAGCACGCCGACGAGGAAGGTCGCGAAGACCAAGGCCGTCACGAGCCACAGCCGCCAGCCCACCCGCGCCTCGAGCCTCGTCCGCATCGCGCACCGCCTGCCCACTCGTGGGTCCATCGCCGTCCTGGCCGGTGCATCCTCCCACGCCCTGCCGTCGGCCCTACCGGCGGGGGCCGGGCCCTGTCGCGGCGGAGGTCACCGGCCGCTCGGGTACGGTGCCGGCACACGCGATGGGTGATCTCCGCCGACGAACGAGCCTAGGGCGTGCCGACGGCAGCGGCCCCAACGGTGCCGTCGGCACCGTCCTCGCGCTCGGCATCGTCGTTCTCGGCGTTGCGTTGCTCGCCGGACCGGGGATCGGGCCGGGGGCGGCCCCGACGGCTCCCGGACCGGCTGACCCCGACGCCGTCGTGGTGAGCCTGCCCGAGGCCATCGGCGACGAGCTCGCCGCGGCGCTCGAGGGGCACTCGGACAAGCGGGCCGCCATCGCCGAGGCCGCCGCAGCGCGGGGCGCCGACCCCCACCTCGTGCTCGCCCTCGCCTGGCACGAGTCGCGTTGGCGGCAGGACGCCCGTTCCGCGCGCGGTGCGGTCGGGGTCATGCAGGTGCTGCCGGCGACCGCCGAGGTGATCAGCGGGCATCTCGACGAGCCGCTGGACCCCGACCGCCTCGCCGACAACGTCGCGGTGGGGGCGATCTACCTCTCCACGCTCGAGGCGGAACTCGGTTCGCCACGCGAGGCGCTCCTGGCCTACAACCAAGGGCCGGTACGGCTGCGCGAGGAGGGACCGCTGCCGGTCTCGGAGCGCTTCGCCGACGAGGTCCTCGCCACTCGCGAGGCGCTTTCCGAGGTCCGGTGGGGATACGCCGACCGCTGAGCCGGGGCGCTGCCGTCGGTCTCGGCCCCCGAGACCGGTCTCCTCTCGTGTCGCCCGGCCCGCGAGACTCCGGGCAAGAGGCCCTTGACGGTCTCTCGGATGGTTCGGATACTCACTGTTACGGCAGTGTTTCGCGAGTCCGGCGACCCCGAACCAGCGACGGCACGGGCGCGGTGCCGAGGCGGGGGGACCAGGCCGCGGGGCGCCGTCGTCGCCGCCGATCGTAGGGAGGCACGGCCATGACCCGTGTAGCGACATCACCGGTTCCCGTCGATCGCGAGGATCTGCCGCCGGTGGTGCGGGGGTTTGAGGGGTATGCGGCGCGGGTGCCGGGGTGGGTGGCCGCGGAGGTGGCGGGGGCTGCTGGGGTGTCGGGGTTGGGGGTGACCGACCGGTTCGTCGAGGTGGTGGATGCGTTTGCGGGGGCCACGCCTGAGGGGCAGACGCCGGCGGGGTTCGAGCCGCGGTGGTGGTTGGAGGCTGATGGGACCGCCCGGGTGGATCTCGTGCGCAACATCGCCTGGGATTCTGGGGGCCGGTTGCGGCCGACGCCGTTGCTGTTCTCGGTGGATTCGGCCAATCCGTATGAGGTGGCGCCGTGCGCGCCGCTCGTGGCGAACATGACGTGCAACCCGGGGATCGTCTACGACCTGTTCATCAATGATCCCGAGGCGAATGTCGGGGGGCATTTCAAGACGTTGGAGGAGGTGCTGGCTGAGCTGGGGCGGGTGTTGGGTCCGGGTGCGGACATGAGCGTGGAGCTCAACAACCCGTTCGCTGACTTCGGGGCGATCCTCGAGCAGGTCGAAGGCTATGGGGAGATCGTCAGCCCGCATCGGCTGGTGGTCAAGGTGCCGCACACCGGGCCGGTCAATGCCGGCAATGTCGGCCAGCTGCTGGAGGGTGAGCGGCGGTTGGATCGGCGGTATGACCAGGGGGCGACGGCGGATTATCTCTACGGGCACAACTTGGCGTTGAAGCTGCGTGAGCACGGCTACCGGGTGAACTTCACGTTGATGTTCGAGCCGCATCAGGTGGCGTTGGCGTTGCAGGCGCGGCCGTACTTCATCAACGCGTTCTTGCGGCATCGCCGCAAGGCCACGCGGATGTTTGCGGGGCTGCTGGCCGCCTATGAGGCCAGCGGTGATGAGAGTTTCCTCACGCAGCTGCGGGAGTTCATGCTCAAGCAGGACTACCTCGCGGCGGGGGAGGAGCAGGCGGATCTGCACACGGTGGCGTCGCGGGCGCGGACGTATCTGGTGAACCGTCAGGTCGATGGTCCTGAGGGGGCTGATGGGTTGGACTCGGCCCGGCATGCGCTGCGGATGCTCAAGACCGCCAATCTCGCCGACACCCGGTTGATCATCTGCTCGATGGAGGGGCCGACCTGGTATCCCGAGATCATGCGGATGCTCACCGAGCCGGAGTTCCTTGACTGGCACCACAAGGTCGTGATCACCACCGAGCCGGCCTACCTGGCCCGTTGGGCCTCCAGCCCCCAGGTCGTGGCCTACCAACGCCGCTTCATGACCGCCGCCGCCGACGCCAACGCCGCCGCAGGCCTCACCCCCGGCGGCTGAACTGCGACACCAGTGCACCCGTGCTCTGCGACGAGCACCCCCAACCACCGTTCCGGCGAGGAACCCGACGCATGGAGGACCAGTGGGCGACGCAACCCTCAAGGACGCCGAGCGCATCGTGCGGACGATCGCGCAGACCGCCGTCGACAACGAGCAGTACTTCAGTGACCTCGACGCCGCCGTCGGCGACGCCGACTTCGGCCATTCGCTCGCCACCGGCTTCGGCCGGTTCCTCGAGCACTGGGACGACATGAGCTACGAGGACGCCGGTGGTCTGCTCAAGGCCGCCGCGATCGTGCTGTCAAAGGCCGTTGGCGGAGTGTCTGGACCGATCTGGGGCACGGCCTTCCTGCGGGCCGGGGCCGCGCTCAGCGGCAAGGAGGAACCTTCCGGCGAGGACGTCGTCGCGGCGCTGCGTGCCGCAGCCGAGGGGATCATGCAGCGCGGGCAGGCAGAGCTCGGCGACAAGACGCTGCTCGACGCGCTCGTACCCGCGACCGACACCCTCGAGTCCTCCCTGCAGGCGGGCGCCAGCGCGCAAGAGGCCGTCGCCGCGGCGGCGGAGACCGCGCGCAGCGCCGCCGAGGGCACCCTCGGGATGCTCGCCCGGCGCGGTCGCGCCTCCTACACCGGGGAGCGCAGCCGGGAGTCCGTCGACGCCGGCGCGATCGCCGTCGCCGTGATGTTCGAGAACGTCAGCGCCGAGATCGGCGAGGCATAGAGAGCTCTCGCCTGCGGCGCAGGCGAGGCGAAAGGAGCGGCTGTGAAGAAGTTCGTCAACGACCCGACGAAGTTCGTCCCCGAGATGCTCCAGGGCATCATGGCGGCCAACCCCGGGAAGCTGAAGTACGTCCCCGACTACAACCTCATCATGCGGGCGGACATGCCGCGCGACGACAAGGTGTCGATCCTGCAGGGCTCTGGCTCGGGCCACGAGCCCGCGCACGTCATGATCGTCGGCAAGGGCATGCTCGACGGTGCGTGCCCCGGCGACGTCTTCGCGGGTCCGCCCTCCGACTTCGTCATCGAGTCGACGAAGCTGCTCAACAGCGAGAAGGGCGTCCTCCACATCATCAACAACTACACCGGCGACCGCATGGCCTTCGACATGGGCCGTGAGCTCGCCGAGGCCGAGGGCATCCGGGTCGGCACGATCGTCGTCGACGACGACGTCGCGGTGCAGGACTCCACGCACACCACCGGCCGCCGCGGCGTTGCGGGCAACTTCTTCGTCATCAAGGCCGTCGGCGCCGCCTCCGAGCGGGGCGCGGACCTCGACGAGCTCGTGGCGCTCGGCAACCGCGTCAACGACGTGACCCGCACGATGGGCGTGGCGCTGACGTCCTGCACGCCACCGGCGCGCGGGACGCCGATCTTTGAGATCGGTGACGACGAGATGGAGGTCGGCGTCGGCATCCACGGCGAGCCGGGACGCAGGCGCGACAAGATCAAGAGCGCGAACGAGATCGCCGAGGAGCTCGTCGAGGCCGTGGTCACCGACCTGCCCTTCGAGTCGGGCGACGAGGTCGCGCTCATGATCAACGGGCTCGGTGGCACGCCGATCTCCGAGCTCTACCTCGTCTACGGCATCGCCCACGGCATGCTCACCGACCGTGGCATCAAGGTCACCCGCTCCTACGTGGGCGAGTACTGCACCTCGCTGGAGATGGCGGGCCTGTCGCTCACCCTCTGCAAGCTCGACGACGAGCTCAACATGCTCTTCGACGACCCCGCCGACGT
>SLNF01000157.1 GCA_007133145.1 Nitriliruptorales bacterium | reverse complement strand
CCGACGAGGAAGAAGATCGGCATGACGTTGAAGAGCAGCGTCGCCCACTGCGTCGCCGGGACCGCCTCGAGGAGGTAGGTCTCGGCGATCTCGCCGTCGTCGGCGGTGAGCACCCGCGCCATCCAGTGCCCGATGACGACGAGGAGGATGCTCGCCACCCGCAGCAGGTCGAGGTAGCGCTCGCGGGTCGCCGGTGTCTGCTCGTGGACCCTCTGCGCGAGGCTCATCGGGCTCCTGTGACTCGCGTCGTGTCCTCGCGCGCCGGGTGCGCCGGGCAACCCTCGGACCCCGCACCGTACCCGCGGGCGCGGGGCCGGTATGCCCCTCTGTGTCCCGGTAGACGGGGGTGAGCCAGCCTGGCTCCGGGTACGGCTCACCACTGCTGCACGCGCACGCGAGGACGGTCAGCCGTCAACGGCGGAGGTTCCCCGATGTCCGGACGAGCCGAGCACCCCACCGTCGCGTCGAAGGAGCCCCGAGGTGCCGATGAGCAGGCACCGCCGCGCGAGGAGGCGGCCTGGCACGCCCTGTCCGCCGAGGACACCCTCGCGCAGCTCGAGGCCGACGCCGAGGGCGGCCTCTCGGAGGAGGAGGCCGAGCGGCGCCTCGCCGAGTACGGTCCGAACCGCCTCGAGGAGTCCGAGGGCCGTCCCTGGTGGCAGACGCTGCTCGACCAGTTCCGCAGCCCGCTCATCTACATCCTGCTCATCGCCGCGGTCGTGACGCTCCTGCTCGAGGAGTACGTCGACGCCGGGGTGATCGCCGCGGTGCTCGTCCTCAACGCCGCGATCGGCTTCTACCAGGAGCGTCAGGCCGAGCAGGCCGTGCAGGCGCTCATGGACCTCGTCAGTCCCACTGCGACGGTGCTGCGTGACGGTGTCGAGCAGGAGGTCGACGCCGAGCGGGTCGTGCCCGGCGACGTCGTGCTGCTCGAATCCGGCGGCAAGGTGCCCGCCGACGCCCGGCTGCTGCGGGCGTCGTCCCTCCAAGTCGATGAGTCCCTGCTCACCGGGGAGTCCACTGCCGTCGGCAAGGACCCCGAGCCCGTCGACGAGGACGCCCCCGTCGCCGAGCGCTCGTGCCTCGTCTTCGACGGCACCGCGGTCGCGAGTGGCCGGGCGCGCGGCGTCGTCGTCGCGACCGGGGAGGCCACCGAGCTCGGCAAGATCGCCGAGCAGATGCGCGAGGCCGAGGAGCTCAGCTCACCGCTGGCCCAGCGCATGGGCCGCTTCGCGAACATCATCGGGCTCATCATCCTCGTCTCGGTCCTCGTGACCGTGGCCTACGGCCTGCTCATTGGCGAGCCGCTCGGGGAGATGCTCCTCATCGCCGCCGCGCTCGCCGTCGCGACCGTCCCCGAGGCCCTGCCGGTCGTGCTCACCGTCGCCCTCGCCCTCGGCGTCCGTCGCATGGCGCAGCGCCGCGCGATCGTGCGTCGACTTCCTGCGGTCGAGACGCTGGGGTCGGCGACGTTCATCGGCTCGGACAAGACCGGCACGCTCACCCGCAACGAGATGACCGTGCAGGAGGTGTGGGTCGCGGGGCGGACCCACGACCTCACCGACGCGCCCGAGGACCCGCGCGAGGCCGAGGCGCGGGAGTTGCCCGAGGCCGACGCCGAGCCCGCCATGCTCGCGATGCTCGCCGGCGCCCTCGCCAACGAGGCCGAGCTCGAGCTCACCGACGACGGCGTCGAGACCCGGGGGGATCCCACCGAGACCGCCCTGCTCCTCGCGGCGGCGCGCTCGGGCTACGACGTCGGGGCCCTGGGGGGATCCTGGGTCGAGCGCGCGCAGATCCCCTTCGAGTCGCAGCGCCAGTACGCCGCGAGTTACCGCGAGCGTGACGGTGCGCACCACGTCTTCGTCAAGGGCGCCCCCGAGCGCGTGCTCGGGATGTGCCGTGACCTCGCCGGTGACGGGATCGACGAGGACGCGGTCCGCGACGCCCAGGAGGACATGGCTGGCCGCGGACTGCGCGTCCTCGCGACCGCCTACGCGCGGCTCGACGCCGCGCCGGACGCCGACGAGCCGGCCGAGCCGGCCGACCTCACCTTCCTCGGCCTCCACGGCCTCCTCGACCCCCCGCGAGAGGGGGTCAAGGAGGCCATCGCAGCGGCCAGGCGCGCCGGCCAGCGCGTGGTGATGATCACCGGGGACCACGCCGCGACCGCCCGCGCGATCGCCCGCGACCTCGGCATCGTCGCCGACGATGACGCCAAGGTGCTCACCGGCCGTGAGCTCGCCGACTGCAGCGACGACGACCTCGACGAGGCCGTCGCCGAGGTCGCGGTCTTCGCCCGCGTCGAGCCCGGGCACAAGCTCCGGATCGTCGAGGCGGCCCAGCGGCGCGGTGAGGTCGTCGCGGTGACCGGTGACGGGGTCAACGACGCGCCGGCGCTCAAGCGCGCCGACATCGGCGTGTCGATGGGCCAGGCCGGCACCGACGTCGCCCGGGAGGCCTCCGAGGTCGTCCTCACCGACGACAACTTCGTGACGATCGAGTCGGCGATCGAGGAGGGCCGCGTCACCTTCGACAACGTGCGCAAGGTCACGTTCTTCCTCATCTCCACCGGGGTGGGCACGTTCCTCATCGTCCCGGCGACGTTGCTGCTCGGATGGCCGCTCATCCTCGTGCCCGCCCAGTTGCTCTGGGCCAACGTCGTCACGAAGGGACTGCAGGACCTCGCGCTCGCGTTCGAGGCCGGTGAGCCCGACGTCCTCGACCAGCCACCGCGCGGCAAGCAGGAGCCGGTCATCACCGGGCCGCTGTGGATCCGCACGGTGATCACCGGCGTCGTCATCGCCATCGGCACCCTCGCGCTCTACGGCTGGGCCCTCGGACAGGAGGCCCTGAACCAGGAGCAGGCGCGCACCGTCGCGCTGAGCACGCTCGTGGTGTTCCAGGCCTTCCACCTCTTCTCGAGCCGCTCGGAGCTGCGCTCGGTCTTCACGATGTCGCTGACGAGCAACCGCTTCCTCTTCCTCGCCCAGGCCGGCGCGCTGGTCGTCCACGTCGCGGCCCTCTACCTGCCGGCGACGCAGTTCGTGCTGCGCGTCGAGCCGATCCCGCTGGGGGCCTGGGGGCTCATCGTCGCGGTCTCGCTCAGCGTCCTCGTCGTCGTCGAGCTCGAGAAGCTCATTCGTCGCCGCTTCGGGCTCGCCGCATGAGCAGCGCACTGCCGAGGACGGCGACGACGACCGCCTGGACGGCGAAGCCGCGGGTGTCGGCGGCGGCGAACGACAGCCCCGCGGCGGTCGCCGCGTTGATGCCGGCGTGGAAGAGCACGCAGAGCCCGACGCTGCCGGTGCGGTCGTAGAGCCAGGTCATCACCGCGCTGTAGCCGAGCCCCGCGAGGGCGAACAACGCGAAGGAGGCCCCCTGTCGAGGGTCGCCGACCACCCAGAAGAGCGGCAGGTGCCACAGCGCCCAGACCACGGCGATCACGAGGTTCGTCGTGCTGAGGCCGTGGCGCGTCCGCAGCGCCGGTTGCAGCACGCCGCGCCAGCCGACCTCCTCGATGCCGCCCAGCACGATCCCGGTGGCGAAGGCGGGGACGAAGACGAGGGCGGCCCCAGCCGTGACCTCCGGCCATGCCACCCCGGCGAGGGGGCCGGCCAGCGCGCGGCTGAGCAGGCCCAGCAGCGCCGCGCCGAGCACGGCGACGATGAGCAGCCCCGGGGGCACCCGCAGGTGCAGCACCCGCCGGGTGAGCTCGCGCACCGAGCCCGATCCTGGGGTGCGCCACACCGTGAGGTAGGCCATCCAGGTCGGGGCGCTGCCCCCGAGGACGAGCAGGGCGACGCCCGCAGGCTCGCCGAGCTCCAGCGCGCCGCTCGCGGTCAACGCCGCGAGGGTCCACCACGCGCCCCACGTCACCCCGAAGGTCCCGGCCAGGAAGCGCCGCACGCGCCGACCCTCGTCGCTGCCTCCGGGCGTCATCGTCGCCACCACCTCGCACCGGCCCTTCCCGCGGTTCTACCAGGCCGGGGGATGGGCCCGGCGGGGGTCCGAGGAGCCGCGGACCGCGTCGACGGCGTGACGCCGCCCCGTGTGTACCGCCGGAGGCCGTCGGGCAAGCCAAGGTCATGAGCGCGAGTGGGATCGTCACCGCGGCCGGCGCGCTCGTCGGCGTCGTCGGCGTCGTCGCCGTGTTCGCTGCGACGCGCATGCGCGCGCGCATCACCGGACTCGCGGCCATGGCCGTCGGGGCGCTGCTCGCCCTGCTCGCCGGTGCGCCGTTGCGCGCGGCGACCTGGGGGATGGTCGCCACGAGCGCGGCGACCGTCGTCGGGTTGCTCGCCTTCGCCCTGGCCCTCGAGCGTCGGACCTCGACGAGCGGGGCGGCGCCGCCGACCCACGAGCCCGACCGCCGGCGATGACCGCCCTCATCGCCGTCGTCGCCGCGCCGGCGGCTGGCGCCGCGGCCACCGCGCTCATGCGGG
>SLNF01000272.1 GCA_007133145.1 Nitriliruptorales bacterium | reverse complement strand
GTGGGCGGCGGACCCGCCGAAGCGGCCCGCCTTCCTCGGCGTGGGCATGTCGGGCTCCTTGGGGGCGTCAGCCGCTGTGGCTGCCGTAGTCGGCGAGGGACAGCCCCATCTCCACGAGCTTCTCCTTGACCTCCTCGATGGACTTCTGCCCGAAGTTGCGGATGTCGAGGAGGTCCTGCTCGGTCTTCTGCACGAGCTCGCCGACGCTCGAGACGCCCTCGCGCTTGAGGCAGTTGTAGCTGCGCACCGAGAGGTCGAGGTCCTCGATCGGCAGGAGGAGGTTGGGCGACTGCGGTCCGCTCACGCTCGTGTCCTCGCCGATGGCGAGGCCGCCGGGACCGGCCTCCTCGAACTCGCCGAAGAGCCCGAAGAGGTCCTGCAACGTCGCACCGGCCGACGCGAGCGCCCCGCCGGGGGTCACCGAGCCGTCGGTCTCGACGTCGAGGATGAGGCGGTCGTAGTTCGTCATCTGCTCGACGCGGGTCGCCTCGACGCGGTAGGTGACGCGGCGCACCGGCGAGTAGATCGAGTCGACGGGGATGACCCCGATCGGCTGTTCACTGGTCTTGTTGCGCTCGGCGACGACGTAGCCGCGGCCCTGCTGGACCGTGAGGTACATCTCGACGCGGCCCTTGCGGTTGAGCGTGGCGATGTGGAGGTCGCGGTTGAGGATCTCGACCTCGCTCGGCGCGGTGATGAAGTCCGCGGTGATCTCGCCTGGGCCCTCACCGCCGAGGAAGATCTCGACGGGCTCGTCGGCGTGGCAGCGCAGGACGAGGTCCTTGAGGTTGAGGATGATGTCGGTGACGTCCTCCTTCACGCCCTCGATGGAGCTGAACTCGTGGAGGACCCCCTCGATGCGCACGCTCGTCACCGCGGCGCCGGGGATGGAGGACAGCAGCGTGCGGCGCAGGCTGTTGCCGAGGGTGTAGCCGAACCCCGGCTCCAGGGGCTCGATGGAGAACGTCGAGCGCAGGCCCTCGGTGACGGGCTCTTCGATGATGGTGGGGCGCTGGACGATCAGCACTTCGGTCTCGCCTCTCTCTGCAGGGTCGCGGTTGGCCGCAGCGGGCCGGCGCCGGCGTGGGGCTACTTCGAGTACAGCTCGACGATGAGCTGCTCCTGCACCGGCACGTCGATCTGGCCGCGCGAGGGCAGGTCGAGCACGGAGATCTGCCGCTTCGACTGGTCGGTCGACAGCCAACTCGGGATGGTCTTCGTCCCGATGATCTCCAGGGCGCCCACGATGGGCGTGATGTTGCGCGAGCGCTCGCGCAACGTGACGACGTCGCCGGGCCGCACGCGGTAGGACGGGATGTTGACCGTCCGCCCGTTGACCTGGAAGTGGCGGTGGCGCACGAGCTGGCGCGCCTCGTCGCGGCTGCGGGCGAGCCCGCCGCGGTACACGACGTTGTCGAGGCGGCGCTCGAGCAGGACGAGGAGGTTCTCACCGGTCAGGCCGGAGTGTCGGGTCGCCTCGTCGTAGTAGTTGCGGAACTGCCGCTCGAGGACACCGTAGATGCGCCGGGCCTTCTGCTTCTCCCGCAGCTGCAGGAGGTACTCGCTCTCGCGGATGCGCCCGCGGCCGTGCTCACCCGGCGGGTAGGGGCGCTTCTCGATCGCGCACTTCGGCCCCTCGCAGCGGGTGCCCTTGAGGTAGAGCTTCTGCCGCTCGCGGCGGCAGAGCTTGCAGTCCGGTCCGGTGTAGCGCGCCATATCGCCTCGCTGCTCCTCAGACGCGGCGCCGCTTGGGCGGGCGGCAGCCGTTGTGCGGGATGGGGGTGATGTCCTTGATGCCGTTGACCTCGAGGCCGTTCGCGGCGAGCGAGCGGATCGCCGTCTCCCGTCCAGAGCCGGGGCCCTTGACGAAGACGTCGATCTTGCGCATGCCGAACTCCGCAGCGCGCTTGGCCACCTGCTCGGCGGCGAGCTGCGCGGCGAAGGGCGTCGACTTGCGGCTGCCCTTGAAGCCCGCGTTGCCCGACGAGGCCCAGGTCAGCACGTTGCCCTGGGGGTCGGTGATCGTGATGATCGTGTTGTTGAAGGAGCTCTTGATGTGGGCGTGGCCGTGCGCGACCTGCCGGCGCTCCTTCTTGCGGGCCCGCTTGGAGCCCGTCGACCGCTTCTGCTGCGCCATGTCCGTCCTCGTGAGCGTTGTGCTGGTGGACCTCGGTCAGGGGACCGCCGGCGGGGCGAGGGGCACGGAGGCCCGTCGGTGCCGGCGGCGGCCGCCCTCAGTGCTTGCGCTTCTTGACCTTGCCGGAGCCGCCGACGCTGCGCTTGGGCCCCTTGCGGGTCCGCGCGTTGGTGTGGGTGCGCTGGCCCCGCACGGGCAGCCCGCGCCGGTGGCGGATGCCCTGGTAGCAGTTGATCTCGACCTTGCGCTTGATGTTCTGGGCGATCTCGCGCCGCAGGTCACCCTCGACCTTGAACGTCGCGTCGATGACATCGCGCAGGGCCTTGATCTCGTTGTCGTCGAGGTCGCGCACCCGCACCGACGGGTCGACGCCTGCGGCGACGACGGCCTGGCGGGCGCGGGTGTGGCCGATGCCGTAGATGTAGGTGAGGCCGATCTCGACGCGCTTGTCACGCGGGAGGTCGACGCCTGCGATGCGTGCCATGGAAGCCTCCTGCCCCTCAGCCCTGTCGCTGCTTGTGCCGCGGGTTCGAGCAGATGACCATGACCCGGCCGTGCCGTCGGATGATCCGGCACCGCTCGCACATCCGCTTGACGGACGGTTTGACCTTCACAGCACGCACTCCTCGGACCCGGCGCGCGGCGACGCCAGCGCGCTCCTCGTAGTGGACGGGGCAGCATGAACGGCCCCGCGCACGCGAGCACGGAGCGGCTCGCGGGGAGACCAAGAGCGGAGCATATCAGCGCACCCCCTGAGCGTCCACCCCGAGCAGGGCCGCCTCCGGTACCGACGCGAGGTCCTCGAGGGGCCGGGCCGGCTCGTCGGAGCGCGCGGTGAGGACCCACGGCCCCTCCTCGGTGATCGCCACGGTGTGCTCCCAGTGCGCCGAGACCTGCCCGTCGCCGGTGACGACGGTCCAGTCGTCGTCGAGCACCGCGGTCTCGGCGGTCCCGAGGTTGAACATCGGCTCGATGGCGATGACGAGCCCCGGGACGAGCTTGGGCCCACGGCCCGCGCGGCCGTAGTTGGGCACCTGCGGGTCCTCGTGGAGGGCCCGGCCGACGCCGTGGCCGACGTACTCGCGCACGACCCCGTAGCCGTAGCGCAACGCGACCGCCTCGACCGCGGCGGAGATGTCGGTGACGCGGTTGCCGGCCCTGGCCTCGAGGATCCCGGCCCACAGTCCCGCGCGGGTCCGCGCGACGAGGTCGCGCACCTCCTGCGACGCCGCCTCGGCCCCGCCGACGATCCACGTGACCGCGCTGTCGGAGTGGTAGCCGTCGACGATCGAGCCGGCGTCGATCTTGATGAGGTCGCCGGCGCGCAGGACGACGCCGTCGGAGGGGATGCCGTGGACGATCTGCTCGTTGACCGACGTGCACAGCGACCCCGGGAAGCCCCGGTAGCCCTTGAACGACGGCGTCGCCCCGCGCACACGGATCGCCTCCTCGGCCAGGCGGTCGAGGTCGGCGGTGCTCATCCCCGGCTCGAGGGCATCGCGCAGCAGCTCGTGCACCTCGGCGATGAGCGCCCCGGTCTCGGCCATCGTGGCGAGCTCGGAGGCGGACTTGCGAACGATCATTCGCGCTCCAGGCTCGCGAGCAGGTCGAGCGTGCGCCGACCGATCTCCTCGATCTCGCCCACCGCCTCGACGTCGCGCAGCAGCCCGCGCTCGGCGTAGAAGTCCTCCAGCGGCGCGGTCTTCGAGCGGTACTCGACGAGCCGCTTGCGGATGACCTCGCTGTCGTCGTCGGAGCGGCCCTCGATCTCCCGGCGGCTCTCGAGCCGGGCGATCAGCTCCTCCTCGGGGGCGACGAAGCGCACGACGGCGTCAAGCGGCCAGTCGTGCTCCTGGAGCCAGACCTCGAAGGCCTCGGCCTGGGGCACCGTCCGGGGGAAGCCGTCGAGGAGGAAGCCCTCGGCGGCGTCGTCCTCGGTCAGCCGGTCCTGGACCATGCCGATGACGACGTCGTCGGGGACCAGCTCGCCGCGGTCCATGTAGGCCTTCGCCTCGGTGCCGAGCGCGGTCTCCTGCTGGACGTTGGCCCGGAAGATGTCACCCGTGGCGACGTGTGGGATGTTGTAGGACTCGGCGATGATCGCCGCCTGTGTGCCTTTGCCGGCCCCGGGAGGGCCGAGTAGGACGAGTCGCACCGTCTCTCCTCTCCTGCGCCTAGTTGCGGAGAAATCCCTCGTAGTTGCGCTGCAGTAGCTGGCTCTCGATCTGCTTGAGGGTGTTGAGCCCGACGCCCACGACGATGAGGAGCATCGCGCCGCCGAAGGGGAACGGCAGCTGCGCCTGCGCGAGGACGATGAGCGGGATGATCGCGAGCACCGACAGGTAGATCGACC
>SLNF01000262.1 GCA_007133145.1 Nitriliruptorales bacterium | reverse complement strand
CGTCGTGAGCCTCGACGGTCCGCGCCGACCCGCTCGCGGCGGAAGGCCGTGACGGCCTCGAGCGCGGCGGCGGCCGTGGGCCCGGCTCCGCCGCTGGCCGCGGCCCGCTGCAGGTGCTCCTGCACGAGCGCGGGGTCCTCGAGCACGCCGAGGAGGTCGGCCTGGCGCACCCACGCGGTCGCGGCGAGGGCCTCGCGGGTCAGGCCGAGCAGGCACGCCCCGTCGGGGCTGCCGTCGTGGAGCAGCGCCCCGGAGAGGTCGGTGCCGAGGACGGTGTCGCGGATCTCGCAGGCGACCTGCCCGGCGAGGTCCTGCTCGAAGGCGATCGTGCGACCGTCGGCGAGCTCGGCGAGGGCCCCGACGCCCCAGGCGTTGCCGTCCCACGGGTGATGGTCCTCGACGAACCGCTGCTCGCGCCGGCGGGGCGCGCCGGGGCCGCGTCGGCGGCCGCAGAGCGCAGCGAAGGCCGCGGCGTGCCAGCTCGACTTGCCGGCCTCGTTGGGTCCCCAGACGACGGTGAGGCCCGGGGCCAGCGTGAGTCGCTGCCCGGCCAGCGGCCCGAAGGCGTGGGCGTCGACGTGGAGGAGCCGCATCAGGGCACCTCGAGGTCGTCGCGACCCTCGAGGGCCCGCAGGCCCGTCACGAGCACCCGCCGGCGCTCGGCCTCGTCGAGGTCGGCGGCGAGCACCCGCCGCACGAAGCGGCCGCGCACCGTCGCCTCCTCGGAGAGCCCGGCGATGTCGTAGGCCACGGCGAGGTCGCCGTCCCGCACGACGACGGCGTCGAGCGCCGCGAGGCCGAGCGCGTCGGCGCTGAGGTCCTCGCGTGGGCGCAGGTCGACGTCGGGGGTGAGCTCGCCCTCGAGCGTGACCCGCGCGACGCCCTCACGACCGGCGAGCGCCTCGGCGACCCTCGCCCGCACCGCGGTCACACTCGCGCAGCCGGTGAGGTCGACGGTGAGGTCGTGCGCCTCGGTCACCGAGATCCGGTGCCAGGCGCGGTCGACCGCGCCGTCACCGTCGACGGTCGCGACGACCGCGCCGCGCAGGCCGTCCTCGCCGAAGGTCAGCGGGTCGGGGTTGCCGGGGTAGGTGTGCCAGGGTTGGGCGGCCGGCCGGTGGTGGTGGCCGACGAAAGCGTGGTGGAGGCCCGCGGCGGGGATCTGCGTGGCGTCGAAGGGGGCGTGGGGCAGCTTGCCGGAGGTCTCGAGGCCCAACCCCCCGCGCTCCGAGCCGTGGAAGAGCGCGAGATGGACCCCACCGCGGTCGACGGTGAAGCCGCGGTCGAGGAAGCCGTCGGTGCCCGCCGGCGCGCGGTGCGCCGCGCCCCACAGCGTGAGCCCGTCGGCGAGAGCGAGGGGCCGCAGGCGGTCCTCGGTGAACACCGTGACGTTGCCGGGCCAGCGCGCCCAGGCGTAGAGGCTCGCCGGGCCGTGCCAGTCGTGGTTGCCCGGCGCGAGGACGACCGGTCGGGAGGTCGCGCCGAGCGTCTCGACGAGGAACGCGGCGGTGTCGGCGGTCGCGCGCTCGTGCTCGTAGAGGTCCCCGGCGCTGAGCACCGCGTCGGCGTCGACCTCGTCGGCGAGCGCGAGCGCCCGCTCGAGGGTGGCGCGCAGGGCGAGACGCCGGTGCCGCGCCGACTCGGGCGGCGCCCAGGCGAACGGGGCATCGAGATGGACGTCTGCGACGACGACGAAGCGCACGGCCTCACCTCCTGGCCGGGAGGTGTACCGCACGGGTGCGACAGTCAGCCGCAGCCGGGTTCACCCGGCGAGGTCGTCGAGGAGGTCGTCGACGACGAGCTCCTCCTCGACGCGCACCCCGGTCGCGAGCATCGCCGCGCCGAGTCGGGGGTCCCACAGGGCCTCGACCGCAGCCCCGCGCAGCGGCCGGTTCGAGCGCAAGGCCGCGCCGCGGTAGTCCGGGACGCGCATGCGCCAGCTCGTGGCAGCCACGCGTTCATGGAGGTCGTTGGCGATGCGCAGCCCGGGCCAGTCGAAGTCGCCGTGGTAGCGCAGCGTCGCCCCGGCTCCGGCGAGGTCGCGCAGCAGGGTCGAGGCCGCGCGCGACGGCCAGCCGTCGATGCAGACGAGTGGGGCGCAGGCCGCCCCGAGGCGTTCGGCCGCGGTCTCGAGCACCGCGAGGTTCTCGCAGACGAACACCTCGCCGGACCGCCACCGCGGCGCGTCACCGAGCAGCTGACGCAGGGTGAGGGCGGCGGGCTCCCCCTCCTCGGCGAGTGCTGCGAGCGCGCGGCTCGTGGCGCTCCCGTCGACCGAGCGCAGGCCGAGGGTGACCACGGGGCCGGCGAGCGCACTCGTGCGCACCCCGACCGCCGACCAGCGGGCGCTGCGGGCCGCGGCCTCGCCGTGAGGGTCGGGGGTGCCGTGGTCGGCCGCCGAGGGGCCATCGCCTGGCGGGGTCACCTCCTCGGGGTCTGCCCCGGCCAGCAGCGGGACCGCACGGAGCACGAGGGTTGCGAGCGGACGGCCGTCGTCGAGGGCGTGGCTGTCCCCGACGGCCTGTCCGGCGAGCACGCTGCGTGGCAGACCGCCGGCCGGCAGGCGGGTGATGACGGCCCGTGCCTGTTCGAGCAGGCGGGCGGCGACGTCGGGGTCGCCTCCCGCGAGGCGGCGCAGGAGCCCGTCGCCGCGCAGCTGGGCGAGCCAGGCGTCGAGCGGCGGCACCGCCCAGTCCGAGGCTGCCCCGAAGAGCTCCTCCCAGGCGCGCTCGGTCCGGGCCTGCTCCGCGGCGTCAGCGGCGACGGGTCCGCGGAGGACCTCCACGGCGGCGGCGAGGTCGGGGGCGGCCCCGGCGCGCCGCAGGACCTCCTCGAGGTCCTCGAGGGTCACCGACAGCGTGCGTCCCTGCCCCGGTGCGCGCCCGAGCAGGGCGGCGAGGGTCATGCGCTCGGCGGCCGTCGCCTCGGACAGGCGCAGCGTCCCGGTGAGCGGTCGTCCGCGCCTCAGCCGGTCGGCGAGGCGGTCGAGCAGGCGGCTGAGCTCGGCGCGGTCGAGCAGGTGCTCGAGGCGCTCGCGGTCGACCGTCGACCCCGCGGCGGTGTGGTCGGCTCCCTCGGCCACGTCAGGAGCCCGGTGGGGTCAGGGAGGCGCGGTCGACGTCGAGCGGGGTGCGCTCACGGCCGTCCCAACGCCACTGCGCGACGTGGACGGCGTCGATGCCCTCGCGCCTGGCGAGTTGGGCGATCGCCAGCCCCGGGACGGTGGGGTAGCAGCCCCACTCGCGCTCCGAGGTCGCCATGAGGTCGAGGTCGAACTCCGCGAGCAACCCGAAGCCCTTCGCGCGGGCGTCGTCGTCGATGCCGGCGAAGGCCTCGTCGAGCAGGATCGGACGCGGGGCCGCCCGCGCGCCGGCGGTGTCGTAGAAGCTCGCGGCGGCGGCGAGCATCGGGATCGTCACCGCGAGCGCCCGCTCGCCACCCGAGGCCGGACCGGTCGCCGGCTGCCAGTCCCCGTCGCGCCGCCGCTCCACGCTGACCTCGTGCCAGGCGCGGTAGTCGAGCGCGGTCGAGAGGTGCTCGAGCCAGGTGCCGCCCTCGCTCGACGACCGCACCTCGGCGATCTGCTCCTGCAGGAACGCCCCGACCGCACGGCGGTCCTCCGCCGACCATGCCGCGGCGGTCTGGCGCAGCAGCCGCCGGCGGGCCTCGGGCAGCCCCGCGGGCGCATCCCGGCGTGGCTGCCAGCGCAACCGCAGCGTCATCCCCGTGCTCGTGGGGCGTCGCCGCAGTGCGTCGTTGATCCCGTCGATCTGGGCGTCGGCGGCGCGGATGCGCTCGGCGAGGTGCGCGGCGACCTCGGCGACGAGATGCTCCTCGAGCAGTTCGCGCTCCCGGGCGGTGAGCAGCGCCTCACGGTCGCGGATCTCCGCGACGAGCTCGTCGACGAGCTCGTCGGGGCGGACCTTGCGGCGACGGAAGGCGATCGCGACGACGGGGGCGTCGGCCCGGATCTCGAGCTCAGCGTGGTGGCCGTGACGCGAGAGCGTGTCGGCGAGCGGTCGGAAGCGCTCGCTGACGTCGCGTTGCGCGCGCTCCCAGGCCTCCTGCTCGGCGTCGACGCCGTCGAGCCGTCGGTCGAGGTCGCGGGCGAGGCGAACCGTCGGGTCCGGCGCCCACGCCTCGCCGGCGGGGTCGGGCAGCCCGGCGTCGGGCAGGGCGGTGGCCACGAGCCCGGTGGTGGCGAAGCGCTGGAACGCGGCGGTGGCCTCACTGCGGGCCTGCGAGGCCTCGGCGGCCCGGACCTCGAGCTCACGGACCTGCTCGGCATGCCTCGCCGTGGCGCGCTCCGCAGCGATGTGCCGCGCGTCAGCCTGCTGGCGGTCCTCGGCGAGCCTGTCGAGGCTTCGCGCGATGGCGTCCAGCGCCTCGTGGAGCGCGGCGACGTCGCCGCCGATGCGCTCGCGCAGCGTCGCGAGGCGCTCGGCGTCCGCGTCGGCCCTCCGCGCGGCCGACGACGCCTCGGCCTCGCGCTGG
>SLNF01000160.1 GCA_007133145.1 Nitriliruptorales bacterium | reverse complement strand
GGCGGCGGCTTCGTCGACGCGCTCGCCGGCGGGCCGCACGCTGCGGCCCACGGGCTGCCGCTGCTGCTCGCGGGGCCGCGCGGCCTGCCCACCGGTGCCGAGCACCTCCACGACGAGGTTGTGGTCTACGGCGGTCCGGGGGCGCTCAGCGACACCGTCGTCGAGGCCCTCCACGTCGCGCGCATGAGCCAGGGCTCGCCGGGCGTGCGCGAGGTCGCCCCCGCCGACGGTGCGACGGTGACGTCGCTGCCGCGCATCACCGCGACCTACGACGAGGCGATCGACGCCCGCCACTCGACGCTCTACGTCACCCTCGACGGCACCGAGCTCCGGGGCAGCCGCAGCCTCTCCGATGACGGCCGCACCCTCCGCTTCGAGCCCTCCTCGCTGTCCGGCCTCGCGTTCGGGCGGACCTACGACCTCGAGGTCTCGGCGGTCGCCTCGACCGGCGATGGCACGTTCCGCCACCATGCGTGGTCGTTCACCTACCGCACCCCCGTCGAGCTCGGGCCCGGTGACCGCGGCGACGACGTGCGGGCCCTCCAACGGGACCTGCGTGACGCCGGCTACTGGCTGCCGAGCGTCACCGGCACCTACGACGCGGCGACGCGCAACGCCGTCATCGCCTTCCAGAAGGCCAAGGGCCTGCCGCGCAGCGGCGAGGTCGACGAGCGGGCCTGGCGGACGCTGCAGGACAACCCCGCCCCGCCCTCACCGCGGTCCTCCAGCGGCCGCGTCCTCGAGATCGACCTGCGCCGCGACACCCTCACGATCGCCATCGACGGTCGTGCCCGCTGGGTGTTCCACGTCTCGACCGGCCGCAGCCCCGGCTTCGCGACCACCCCGGGGCGGCACCGCATCACCCGGCAGATCGACGGCTACCGCCACGCGCCGCTCGGCACGCTCTACCGCCCGAAGTACTTCTACGGCGGCATCGCGATCCACGGTTACCCGAGCGTGCCGACGTACTCGGCCTCGTCGGGCTGCGTCCGGATCGCCAACCGCTCGATGGACTTCCTCTGGAGCTCGGGGCTCGCACCGGTCGGCACGCCGGTGTGGGTCTACCCCCACGACCACTACCGCTGAGCGCGGCGCCACGCCGCGGCGGCGCGGCGCGGTGGACGCCGCCGCGCCGCCGGGTCGGGCTAGTCGACGTCGCCGGTCGGGTCGTCGGTGAGGTCGAAGCCGAGTCGTGCCTCGAGCTCGCCCTCGAGGTCGTCGGGGATCGCCGCGGAGCCGCCGATGAGGTAGGCGACCTCGACCGAGTCGAGCCCCTCGAGGTAGGCAACGAGCGCGTCGCTGAGCGGGTCGTCGACGAGCAGGACCGGTGCGCCGAGCGTGCCGGCGAACGCCGCGGCCGCGACGGCGTCGGCGAAGGTCTGCCCCGTCGCGAAGACGAGCGTGGCGGGGTCGTGGTAGCGCGCCTGCGCCAGGGCCACCGACGTCGCGTAGCGGTCGGCCCCGGCGATGCGCTCGACGGCGACGCCGACCTCCGCGACGGCGTCGACGACGGCCGCGGAGAGGGCGGTCTCGCCGCCGACGGCGAGGACCTCGAGGTCGGGGGCGCGCTCGGCGGCCTCGGCGAGGAACGCCGCGACGCGCTCGTCAAGCTCGTCCCCGTCGGTGAGCAGGACCGGCGCGGCCACGCTCGCGGCGTAGGCACCGCCGGCGAGGGCGTCGGCGAAGTCGTGGCTCGCCGCGAGCACGACCTCGTCGATGGCTACGCCACTGGCGACGAGGAACTCCGCGATGGCGAGCGCGGTGGCGACGCGGTCCTCGCCGTCGACGCGCTCGATGTCGTAGCCCGCCTCGACGAGGGTGTCGACGACGGTGCCGCTGATCGCCGCCTCCCCGCCGAGGACGTAGACCGTGCCCTCGTCGCCGAGCGCGCGGGCGATCTCGGCGAGGACGGTCTCGCAGAGCTCGGCGGTGTCGGTGAGCAGCACCGGCCCCTGCGCCTCGATGGCCAGCGGCGCGGAGGCCAGCGCGTCGGCGAAGTCGTCGGCGCGGGCGATGAGCACCGCCTCGGCCGAGCCATCCTCCGGGAAGCCCTCCATCGAGACCTCCGCGGCGGTGCCCTTGCGATCGTCGCCCTCGAGGCGGGCCGAGCCGGTGCCGACCTCGATGTCGAGCTTCTCGGTGACGGCCGGGCCGCCGTCGACGGGCTTGGCGGTGACGGTGAGGGTGTAGGGGCCGGCCTCGGCGTAGGTGTGCTGGGCGAGGGCCGCGCCGCTGCCGCCGCGTGGGTCCTGACGGGTCGGCCGCATCGGCTGCTCGCCGGAGCCGTCGCCGAAGTCGATCGTGAACGTCACCGCGAGTGGACGGCCGGGCACGCCGGCTGGAGGCCCTGCCATGCGCTCGGACGCCGCGGGACCCGCCTGGGCCTCGAGGGCGTCGTCGCCGTCCTCCTCGCCGTCCCCCTCGCCGCCGTCCTCGAGGGCGTCGTCCCCGTCTGCGTCCTCGGGCTGCCCGTTGCCGCCGTCCGGCCACGGCGCCCCGTAGCCGGCCTGGACGAGGACCGAGCGTCCGGGGGCGACGACCCTTGGGCGCACCGTGAGGAAGAGGTCCCCGGCCTCCTCCGTCTCGTCGCCGGCCTCGTCATCGGTCGGGTCCGCTTCGTCGGTGTCGCCGTCGAGCGCCCCGTCCTCCCCGCCGGCGTCGGCCAGCGCCGGCAAGGCGCCGAGGGCCAGCAGGAGCGTGAGCGTGAGCGCGAGCGCGCGCCGCGTGCGGGTGAGCAGGGCTGCGTCCATGGCCTGGCCTTCCCGTGCCGGGGCATCCTTGACTGGTCCGAAAGGGCTATGTCGCCTAGTCCTTCGGCATGAGTCGCCAGCGCCTTGAGTGCCTCACCGTCATCCGCCGCGGCGGCCGCCGGCCTAGCGGAGTCGTCGTGCCGCCGAGCGCCCGTCACCGACGAGGCCGCACGAGCGCTCGCTGCGCCGGCCGAGCCGGTCGTGGCCCCTGAGCGTTGATCGGCGGCTGCGGGTGGCCCAGGCTCAGCGCACCGCGAACTGGTCGAGTTGGTAGCGCTGGTAGTCGCTGAGCACGGCGCGACCGCCGAGCAGCACGACCCGCTCGAGCGTCGGCGCGAGGCCCTCGAGGTAGGCCACCGCGGCTGCGGAGGCCTCGACGTCGTCGGGCGGGACGATCATGAGGAGGTCGCTGCGCGCCGCGGCGTAGGGCCCGCCGGCCAGTGCGTCGGGGAAGTTGCGGCCCTGCGCGACGACGAGCCGTCGGGGGTCGTGGTCGGGCAGCTCCCCCGCAGCCCAGGTGTTGAGCGTCGCCGCGGTGGCGTAGCGGTCGGCCCCGGCGAGCCGGCGAACCTCGCCGCCGGCGAGGTCGGCGGCGCGGGTGGCGACGGCGTTGGCCACCGCGCTCGTGCCGCCGACGACGACGATCTCGTCGACGTCGCGCTCGGCGAGGTAGGACGCGGTGGCCTCGGGCAGGTCCGTCGATTCGGTGAGCAGCACCGGGGCCCCGAGCGCGCCGGCGGGTGCGGCGGCGGCGAGCGCGTCGGGGAAGTTACGGCCTGCGGCGAGGAAGACCCGCTCGAGGGCGGGCTCGTCGGCGACGGCCTCGGCGATCGCCGAGGCGGTGGCGTAGCGCTCCGCTCCGGCGATGCGGCGCACCTCGAGGCCGAGGGCGGAGAGCGTGCCCTCGACGCTGGGGCTGATCGCCGCGGGTCCTCCGAGCAGGGTGACCCGTTCGGCCCCGAGCTCGACGAGCGCGGTCGCGGTCGGCTCGGGCAGCCGGTCGCCGCGGGTCAGCAGCAGCGGCGCGTCCAGCCCGGCGGCGAGCGGCCCCCCGGCCAGCGCGTCGGGGAAGCCCTCGCCGGTCGCGAGCACGACCTCCACGGCCCCGTCGCGGTGGCTCGAACGGGCGATGCGGGCCGCGGTGGCGTAGCGGTCGGCGCCCGCCAGCCGCCCGCTGCCGTCGAACGGGTAGTCGTTGAAGACGAAGAGCCCGTTGGCCACCGAGCGACCGGTCTCGCTCGGGCGATTGGTGATGCGGCCCCCGACGAGCATCGTCGTCGAGCCTCCGCCGTCGAGGTTGAGGGTGTCGGTCGCCCCGAGGGCGAGCGAGAGCCGCGCGAGCTCGATGAGCGTCATCCCGACGGAGTGACCGGCACGCCGCCCGTCGACGGTGATGAGCAGCACCTCGTCGCCGGCCCGGGCGATCGCGGTGCGCGGCTGGCGCCCGGTGAGGTGAGCCTCGCTGAAGGCCTCCCGCCGCCAGCTGTCGACCGAGGTGCGTGCGCCACCGCGGACGATGAGGGGCCCGCCAGGCAGCGCGTCGACGGCCTCGGCCCAGGCCGCCGGCGAGGTCGCCTCGGGACGCACGGAGACGGTGAGGGCGACCTCTGCGCCGGCGGTGAGGCCGGCGAGGGCCGCCTCGCCGGCGCGCCTGCCGGTGGCGAGCAGGACGCTCTCACCGGCCGCGACGCTCACCTCACGGCTCGAGGAGGGGCGCGAGGTACTGCGCACCGTGGCGCCCACCTCG
>SLNF01000307.1 GCA_007133145.1 Nitriliruptorales bacterium | reverse complement strand
TCGCCGGCGAGGCGCTCGGCCGCGGCGTCCCAGTCGCCCGAGGCCAGCCGCGCCTCGACGTCGGCGAGGAGGCGGGCGAAGGCGTCGAGCGCGCCGTCCCAGCTCGCGTCCTCGCGACGGACGGCGAGGGTGGCCACCGCGTCGACGGGGGCGACGCGCCTGCGGGGCTCCTGTACGGGGTCGACGGACATGGGGCTCACCCGGTGGCGGCGTGGCGCTGCTGGTAGGACGCCGTCGCCTCGGTCCACGCCTCGCGCAGCGGGGCGAGGACGTCGACGACGGCGTCGAGGAGGGCAGGGTCCTTGCGGATGTTCGCCGCGAGGAGCTGCTCGAGGCAGTAGCGGTAGAGGGAGGCGAGCCCGGCGGCGATCTGCCCGCCGCGCTCGTGGTCGAGACCGAGCAGCAACTCGGTGACGATGTCCTGGGCCCGCTGGGTCTCCCGGTTGATCGTCTCCGGGGTCGCCTCGGGGTGCTGCGCCCGTGCGATCGCCCCCAGCGCACCGTCGTAGCACATCGTCACGAGCTGGGCGGGCCCTGCGGTGGTGACCGCGCTGGCCTGGTAGGCGTTGCCCTCCGCGCCGTGCATCGCTGCTCCGTCCTCTGCCGTCTGGGTGGTGCCCGGTGTGGTTGCTAGCGCTGCCAGTTGCTCATGAGCCCGCCGAGCTGGCCCTCGAGCCGCTGCTGCTGGTCGAGGAGGCGTCCCATGGCCGACTCCATCGCGGCGAACTGGCGCCGGAGGGTCTGCTCGCGGGCCTCCAGGCGGCGCTCGTAGCTCTCGATGCGCCGTTGCATCTGGTCGATGCGGCCCTGCATCGCATCCGAGGCGCGGCGCACCGACCCTCCCGCGCCCTCCATGCGTCGCATCGCCGTGTCGAGGGCGCCCCCGATCCCGTTGCGCGTGGTCAGCACCGCGACCTGTCCGGGCGCGCCGGCCGCGACGAAGCGCAGACCCTCGGCGTCGCCCTCGGGCACCGTCACCGACCGCCCGGAGCCCTCGAGCGTGAGCCCGTCGAACTCGACGACGGCGTCGACCCCCGCCGCGGAACCGAGGGTGCTCCAGTCCGCGGGGTTGGCAGGGTCGGCGTCGGCGGGGTCGGTGGTGGCGGCCTCGGCGAGCTCGAGGGTCCGCATCGAGCCGTAGCGGCTCTCCACGAGCTCGACCGCGCCGTCGGCGTCCTCCCGCGCGGTGACCGCGGCCATGCCGGCCTCGGCGAGCGCGTCGTTGATCTGCGCGATGGCTTGGGCCTTCGAGACCTCGTTGCTGATCGTCACCGTCGTGGACTGCCCGCCCGCACTGACGAGCAGCCGCTGGGGGTTCGACGGCGGTGGCAGCTCGACCGCGCCGGTGAGCCTGGCGACCTCGGCCGCGGTGGTGATCTCGACGGCGTAGTCACCGGGTGCGGTCGCCCGGGTGGAGCCGGTCACCCGGGCGACGGCGTCGTCGGAGGAGGACCCCCCGCGCGTGAACAGGCTCGCGGCGGCCTCGAAGTCGGACTCGAAGGCCTCGCGCAGCGCGGCGTCGTCGAGGGTGAGCTCGCCTCTCCGCGTGAGCTCGAGGCCGACGTCGCTGGCGAGCCGGAACCCGGCCGGGCCGTCGGGGTTGACGAGCCCGGTGACCGACTGGCGCAGGTCGTCGACGATGCGCCGCGCGGTCGTGTCGCCCTGCAGGGGGCCGGCCTCGCCGGACTCGGCGTCGTAGGCCATGAGGCCCTGCACCGTGGTGATCGCCTCGTTGATGCGCTCGACGAGCCCGGTGACACGCTCCACGGCGGCGTCGACGTCGCGTCCCGCCGAGACGGTGACCGGTCCGGTGCCGGCCTCGTGGAGGTCGAGGGTGAGGCCCTCCTCGAGGTCGTCGATGCGGTTGCCCGGTCGGGTCACGGCGATGCCGCCGAAGTCGAGCTCGGCGTCCTGCCCGCCGCGGGTGACGACGAAGGCGTCCTCGCCACCCTCCCAGCCCTCGGCGAGGACGTCGAAGCTGCTGTCGGCGCCGGTGTGCTCGGCTTCGAGGACGAGGCGGTGCTCGCCGGGGGTGACCTGGAGCGTGCGTGCGCGCACCCCGAGGTCGGCGGCGTTGATCGCGTCGACGAGGTCGCCGAGCGTGGCGTCGGCGCCGAGGTCGGAGCGGAGGTCGACGCCGTCGAGGTGGAAGGTGCGCTCCCCGAGGGCGGCTGCGAGCCCGTCGAAGGACTCGGCACTGGCCTGCTGCTCGGCCCTGGCGAGCTGGAGGACCTCGAAGGTCACCGACCCCGAGCGGGGCGAGCCGGTGACGCTGACCGCGACCGCGTCGCTGCTGGAGGTGGCCTCGTGGAGATCGTCGAAGCTGCTGGCCCGGCGCACGTCGTCGAGCGCGCTGCGGATCCCGGAGAGCTTCTGGGTCACGGTGCTCCAGGCCTCGCGGTCCCGCTCGAGTTCGCTCTGGCGCTGGGTGAGGCGGTTGAGGGGGGCGCGCTCGGCCGCGATGAGCTGGTCGACGAGGTCCGGCGGCAGACCGCTGACGATCCCACCGATCGACATACCCGGTCCGGTGCTCACGGCGATCTCCCTCCTCGCGACGAGCGACGGTGCGCTGGTGCCGTGCCCGGCCCCGACCGGATGGTGCCGGGCACGGCAGCGCAGCTCACGCTATGGGGCTACCCGAGGAGCCCCAGGACGGACTGGGGGACCATGTTGGCCTGCGCCAGCATGGAGGTGCCGGCCTGCTGCATGATCTGGTGCCGCGTGAACTGCACCATCTCCTCCGCCATGTCGGTGTCGCGGATCCGCGACTCCGACGCCGAGAGGTTCTCGCTGGCGACCTGCAGGTTCGCGATCGTGTGCTCGAGGCGGTTCTGCGTCGCACCGAGCTCCGAGCGGCTGGTCGACACGCTGTCGATGGCGCTCTGGATCGTGGTAATCGCACCGTCAGCGGCGGCTTCCAGATCGACGCCATTGAGGTCGACACCGAAGATGCCACCTGCGACATCGAGCTCGAGGTTCTGATTGATCTCGAGCGTCTGACCGGCGTTCGCGCCGATGTGGAAGGTCAACGCATCGGTGCTGAAGTTCTGGAAGACGTCGTTGCCGGCGAACTGGGTCCGGTTGCCGATCGAGGTCAGTTCCGCGACGAGTTCGTCGACCTCGGCCTGCTGCTCCACGCCGCCCGTGGTCGCGGTGTTGGCGGCGTCCACCGCAAGCTCGCGCATCCGCTGCAGGATCGAGTGCACCTCGTTGAGGGCGCCCTCGGCGGTCTGCACGAAGGAGATGCCGTCCTGGGCGTTGCGGACGGCCTGGTTGGTGCCGCGGATCTCCGCGCGCAGGCCCTCGGACTTCGTGAGGCCGGCGGCGTCGTCGGCGGCGCGGTTGATGCGGAAGCCGCTGGAGAGCTTCTCGAGCGACTTGCCCATCTGGCTCTGGGTGGCGTTGAGGTTGCGATAGGCGTTGAACGCCATCACGTTGTTGTTGATGCGCATCGCTGTGAACCTCCGTGTTCACCGGTGTCCCGGGATCGCGCGGCGACCCCGCACCGCCCCGTCCTGGGGCGTTGGGACTCTCGTCGGTCAGGTGACCGCCGGCTTAAGGAGGTGACGCAGCGCGATTGCCCGGGCTGCTCAGGCCACGCCGTAGCGCACCCAGTCGGCGACCGCCGAGGCGATGAGCTGCACGGCGATCGCCGCGAGCAGGAAGCCGAGCAGGCGGGAGACGAGCTCGATGCCGTTGTCCTTGAGCAGCCGCGCGAGCAGGCCGCTGAAGCGCATGCCGAGCCAGACGATGACGAGCACGCCTAGGAGTGCCAGCAGCACCGAGAGCACCCCGCCGAGCGTGTCGGCCTGCTGGATGTAGAGCATCGTCGCGGCGATCGCGCCGGGGCCGGCGAGCAGCGGCGTGCCGAGCGGCACGAGCGCGACGTTGCGGCCGCGCTCGGCTTCGCCGACGGCGTCGTCGGGCTGGGGGCTCAAGAGTTCCAGGGCGACGAGGATGAGGATGAGCCCGCCGGCGACCTGCAGCGCCTCCAGGGAGATCCCGAGCACGGCGAGGAGCTGCTCACCGAGCAGCGCGAAGGCGAGGATCACCCCGCCAGCCACCCCGGTGGCCTGCCAGGCGGCCTTGCGCTTGCCGGCCCGGTCCTGCCCGCGGGTCAGCGCGAGGAACACCGGCACGTTGCCGACGGGGTCCATGATGACGAGCACCGTGACGAAGGCCTGCGCCAGCAGGGTGACGTCGAGCGCGAGGTCGGCGGTGTCCATCGCTCCAGGGGCTCGTCGGGGCTCCCGCGGCGCCGCATCGGACCGGGGTCGTGGGGTGCGCGCACGCCCGGGCCGCCGAGGTCCCGTCCTCCGCACAGCCTGTCTCAGAGCGGACAAGCCACTCCGGGGCGTGAGGCCCTGCCGCGGTCGCACCGCGACCGCTCGACGCCCCGAGGGGCGCCGGGGCTCAGGGGCACCCGGTCTGGGCTGCCGGTGACCGACACCACGAAGGTGAGAGCCATCTCGAGTCAGCCCGGTAGGTGAAGATGGAGCCTCCGAGCGGTTGTTGGAGGACGGGGCCTCG
>SLNF01000059.1 GCA_007133145.1 Nitriliruptorales bacterium | reverse complement strand
GGGGCGGTGCGCGCGCTCGCCGAGCGCCTCGGCGCCCCGGTCGTGACCTCGACCAACGGCAAGGGCGTACTTCCGGAGGACCACCCGCTGTCGGTCGGGGCCGGGCTGCACCACGGCTCGGTCCGCGCCTTCCTCGCCGACTGCGACCGGGTGCTCGCCGTCGGCACCGAGCTCGCCCCGGCCGACACCTGGGAGCCGCTCGACCTCGGCGACCGGCTCGTGCGCCTCGACGTCGACGCCGACCAGCTCCTGCGCCCTGGCCCCCCGCGGGTCGCCGTGCTCGGCGCCGCCCGGCCGGCCCTCGAGCGGATCCTCGAACAGCTCGCCGGCCCGTCGGCCCAGCCCGACGGTCACGAGCGTGCGCAGCGCTGGCACCGCGCGCACCGCGAGGACGCCGCCCGCGAGGGTGGGCCGTGGCTCGGCCTCCTCGACGTGCTCCACGAGGCGCTCGGGCGCGACGGCATCGTCGTCGGCGACAGCGCGATGGTCTGCTACTACGGGGCGCTGTCGAACCTGCCCCGCTACACGCCCGCCTCGTTCCTCTACCCCACCGGGCTCGGGACGCTGGGCTACGCCGTGCCCGCCGCCGTCGGGGCGAAGCTCGGCCGCCCCGACGCCGACGTCGTCGCGCTGTCCGGCGACGGCGGGCTCATGTTCACCCTCGCCGAGCTCGCCGCGGCGGCACAGGCCGGGCTGCCCCTGCCCGCCGTCGTCGTCGACAACGGCGGCTACGGCGAGATCGACCGCGGGATGCGCGAGCGCGGACAGCGGCCGATCGGCGTCGACCTCGCGCCGGTCGACCTGCCCGCCGCCGCACGGGCGCTGGGCTGCCACGGCCACGACCTCGACGACCTCGCCGCGCTCGGCCCTGCGCTCGCCGCGGCGCTCGCCGCCGACCGGCCGACCCTGCTGCGGATCCCCGAGGCGCTCACCGGCGCCACGACCCTGGAGGAGACCCCGTGACGAGCTTGCGCGACGTCCCGTTCGACGAGCCCGGCGAGGCGCCCGAGGCCTCGCCCGCCGCCGCGCGCGTCAACGCGCCCACCCTCGAGCTCACCTGGACCGACCCGGTCACCGGCGTCCGGGGCTACCTCGTCGTCGACCGCTTCTTCCGGGGGCTGGCCAGCGGCGGCTTCCGGGTCCGCGAGGGCCTCGACCTCGCCGAGGTGACCGGGCTGGCCCGGGCGATGACCCGCAAGGAGGCCCTCGCCTACGACCCCACCGACCGCTACGTCCCCCTCGGTGGCGCGAAGGGCGGCTTGGACCTCGACCCCTCGGCGCCGGAGGTCGAGGACGTCCTCGTGCGCTTCTTCGCCGCGATCCGCCCGCTCCTCGAGCGCTCCTGGGCGACCGGGGAGGACCTCGGCATCCGCCAGGGGACCCTCGACGCGGCGGCCAAGCGGGTCGGGCTCGACTCGACGATCGAGGCCGTCTTCGCCCGCCTCGAGGACCCGGAGGCGGCCCGGGCACGGCTCCGGCAGGCCTTCGCCGTCGCCGTCGACGGCATCGCGCTCGCCGACCTCGTCGGTGGCTTCGGGGTCGCCGAGGCCGCCCTCGCCCTCGCGGAACGGGACGGGCGCCCGGCGGCGGGGTCCACCGCCGTCGTGCAGGGCTTCGGGTCGATCGGCGGCGCCGCCGCGCGCTTCCTCCACCGCGCCGGGGTGCGCGTCGTGGGGGTTGCCGACCGCGCCGGGCTCCTCGTCGCCGAGGACGGCCTCGACGTCGACGCCCTGCTCGCGATCCGCGACGCGACGGGCTGCATCGACCGTGACGCCCTCCCCGGCGGCGTGCGCGAGCAGCCAGGCCAGGCCTGGCTCGGCCTCGAGGTCGACCTCCTCGTGCCCGCAGCGCTGTCCTACGTCATCGACGAGACAAACGTGCGCCTGGCGCGCGCGCCGCGGGTCGTCGAGGGCGCGAACCTCCCGGTGACTCCGTCGGCGGAGTCCGCGCTCGCCGACCGGGGGGTGCGCGTCCTGCCGGACTTCCTCGCGAACCTCGCCACGAACGCGTGGTGGTGGTGGGTCGTCTTCGGCGACCTCCCGCCGACCGCCGACGCCGCCTTTGCCCGCATCTCAGCGCGGATGCGCGGGCTGACCGCCGCCGTCGCCGACGATGCCGAGCAGGCCGGCGTGACCCTCCGCGCCGCGGCGCTCGCGCGGGCCGACGCCAACGCCGCGCGGCTCGAGACACGCTTCGCCGACAGCCCGGCGACCTGGGGTGACCCCACGACGGGCGATCTCCCAAATCGTGACATTCACCCCTGACCCGGCTGGTGATCGTCCGTTGGGCTCGCTACAACCATCTTGCTGATCGCGCCACCGGAGGGCGGCCGAAGGGGAACGGACCGGCTGGTTCGACGCGAGGGGCCGCACCTTGCCTCTGCGCCTCCGGTGGGGACGTCGGGCCGTGGTCCGACGAGGTCCGTGTGAGCGGCGCGACCGCTGACCCCGAGGAGAGGAACCCCACGTGAGGCGCAAGTCCCGATCGCTGCTCGTCCTGTCCGGCCTGCTCGCCCTGGCCCTCATCGTGGCCGCCTGCGCGGAGGAGCAGGACGACGAGGACGTCGCCGACGCCACTGAGGACGTCCATGACGATGAGGACGTCGCCGACGACGATGAGGACGTCGCCGACGACGACGGCGACGTGCCCGAGGCCCCCGAGGGCCAGGAGATCGTGCTCTTCGACGGCCAGTGGGAGAGCCTCTGGATCCTCAACGAGATCTTCACGGTGGTCGCGGAGCACGGCTACGGCCACACCGTCGACGCTCCGACGACGAGCACGCCGGTGATGATGGAGTCGATGCCGGACGGTGAGATGCACGTCGCCATGGAGTTCTGGTGCATGAACATCCCCGACTGGTGTGACGAGGAGCTCCTGCCGGAGGACTCCTCGGTCGCCTCGGCCGGCACGGTCTTCGAGGAGGCCGCGCAGGGGTGGTTCGTCCCCCGCTACGTCATCGAGGGCGATGAGGAGCAGGGCATCGACCCCGTCGCGCCCGACCTCGTCTCCGTCTCGGACCTCGAGGGGCTGGGCGAGCTGTTCGAGGACCCCGAGTCCCCGGGTTCAGGGCTGCTGCTCGGTGGCATCGACGGCTGGGAGGTCACCGAGATCAACCGCTACAAGCTCGAGGCCTACGGGCTCGCCGACGAGTACAACTTCCTGTCCGCCGGGTCCGCGGCGGCCTTCGACGCGGCGATCGTCTCCGCGATCGACCGGGGCGAGCCGGTGCTCTTCTACTACTGGACCCCGGCGTGGATCCCCGGTGTCTACGACCTCGTGCAGCTCGAGGAGCCGGACTGGAACGAGGCGTGCCAGGACGAGCTCGACGAGGCCCTCGCGGCCGAGGTCGACCCCTCCGACGTCGGCCCGGAGGTCGGCTGCGCGCAGCCCTCGGGTGAGATCCGCCTCGGTGCCTACGCCGGGCTCGAGGACACCGCGCCGGAGATGATGGCGTTCCTGCGCAACATCGACGGCAACTTCGGCACCGACCTCATGAACGAGCTCACCGCCTACATGGAGCTGGAGGACGCCGAGCCGGACGAGACCGCGCTGTGGTTCTTCGGCGAGTACGACCAGTGGCGTGACTGGATCCCCGACGAGGATGGCCTCGCGCGCATCGACGCGGCGCTGGCGGAGATGGGCGTCGAGATCTGATCCCGACCGTCCCGACGGTGTGGTCCCTCCGCGCATGCGGGGGGACCACGCCTGCGTCCCCCTTGACAACGCCGAGAGGACGTGATGGTGATGGCTGCCTGGCGTGAGTTCCCCGAGGCCCTCGAGCTGCCGATAGCCCGCTGGATCGACGACGCCGCCAACTGGGTCATCGAGACCTTCGCGGTGGCCTTCGCCGCGTTGCAGGACGTCCTCCGGATCCTCACCGTCAACACCGAGCGCATCCTCGTCTCGGTGCCCTGGAGCGTGCTCGTGGCGGCCCTCGTCGTCGCCGCGCTCGTGGTGTCGGGCTGGCGTCTCGCGGTGGCGGTCGTCGCCGGCCTCGTCTTCATCGGCAGCATGGGGCTGTGGGTCAGCTCGATGGAGACCCTCGCGCTCGTGCTCGTGGCCACGCTCCTCTGCGTGCTCATCGGCCTGCCGACGGGCATCGCGATGGCCCGTCACGAGCCGGTCAACAAGCTCGTCCGGCCGGCGCTCGACTTCATGCAGACGATCCCGAGCCTCGTGCTGCTCGTCCCCGCGGTCGCGGTGTTCAGCCTCGGCCGGGTCCCCGCGCTCGTCGCGACGCTCATCTACGCGATGGCCCCGATGGTGCGGCTCACCAACCTCGGCATCCGCGGGGTGCCCAAGGAGACGATCGAGGCCGGGCGCGCCTTCGGCGCGACGAAGCGCCAGCTGCTCTACAAGATCCAGCTCCCGCTCGGGTTCCCCAGCATCATGATGGGGGTCAACCAGACGATCATGATGTCTCTCGCGATGGTCGTCCTCGCCGGGTTCATCGGCGCCCCGGGGCTCGGCGAGGAGGTAGCGCGTTCGCTCGGCCGCCTCGACGTGGGCCAGGCCTTCGCCGCCGGGCTCGCCATCGTCGTGC
>SLNF01000229.1 GCA_007133145.1 Nitriliruptorales bacterium | reverse complement strand
CCGTCGGCCGCCCCGGCGCCGCTGGCTGCGCCGCGCGCTCGGGCTCGTCCTCGTCCTGCCCGCGCTCCTGCTCGCCGGCGCGGGCGCGCTCGCGTTCACCTACGCCTTCGCCTCGGTGCCGCTGCCCGAGGACCTCGACACCGGGCCGACCGTGGTCTACGACCGCCACGGCGGCGAGCTCGCGGAGCTCCAGCAGCAGGCCACCCGCAGCGACATCGTGCTCGCCGACCTTCCCGCCCACGTCATCGACGCTGTGCTCGCCGCCGAGGACGCCGACTTCTACGAGCACCGGGGCGTGAGCGCGCTCGGCGTCGTGCGCGCGGCCTACACGAACGTCACCCGCGGGGAGATCGCCCAGGGTGGCTCGACGATCAGCCAGCAGTACATCAAGAACCTCACCGGCGAGGCCGACGACACGATCCTGCGCAAGGTCAACGAGGCGGCCCTCGCGGTGAAGCTCGAGCGCGAGTACGACAAGGACCGCATTCTCGAGCTCTACCTCAACTCGATCTACTTCGGCCGCGGCGCCTACGGCATCGAGGCGGCGGCGCAGGCGTACTTCGACGTCGACGCCGTCGACCTCGCCCCCGACGAGGCGGCGCTGCTCGCCGGCATCATCCAGGCCCCCAGCGCCCTCGAGCCGCTCGAGAATCCCGAGGGCGCCGAGCGCCGCTACCGCTACGCCGTCAACCGGCTCTTCGACGAGGGGAAGCTCTCGCCGGCGGAGGCCGGGGAGATGCGCGCGGCGATGCCCGAGGTCGTGACCCCGACGCGGCTCGTCAACCGCGACGCCCCGTTCTTCCTCGACATGGTCGAGCGCGAGCTCGAGCGGCTCCTCGGCGCCGAGCAGGTCTACCGCGGCCTCGAGGTCCACACGACGCTCGACCCGGCGATGCAGGCGGCCGCCGAGCGCCACCACGCCGAGGCCTTCGACGCCCTCGACGTTCCCGAGGGCGCGACGCGGCCGACCGGGGCGATCGTCAGCCTCGACCCCGAGACCGGTGCCTTGCGGGCGCTCGTCGGCGGGCGTGACTACGCCGCCGACCAGCTCAACCTCGCCACCGGCGGGCCCGACGGAGCCGGCCGTAGTCCCGGGTCGACCTTCAAGGCCTTCGCCCTCGGTGCCTGGATCGAACGGGGCTGGTCGCCGGAGAGCATCGTCGACTCCCCCGCCGAGGTCCTCTTCACCGCCGAGGAGACGGGGGCGTCGGAGGACTGGGAGCCGGCGAACTTCGGCCTCGCCGAGCATGGGCCCCTGAGCCTGCGCGAGGCGACCTGGCGCTCCTCGAACACCGCCTACGCCCAGGTGGCGATGGAGGTCGGCCCGTCCGGGGTCCTCGACCTCGCGCGTCGGGCGGGTGTCGACCCCGCGGGCAAGCTCGAGGCCAACCCCTCGCTCGTCCTCGGCACCGGTGACGTGACCCCCCTCGAGCTCGCGTCGGCGTACAACACCTTCGCCGCCGGCGGCGTGCAGCGCCGTCCGCGCACCGTCCTCGAGGTCCACCGCGGCGACGACGTCCTCTACACCGCGAGCATCCAGGGCCGCGAGGCCTTCAGCGAGCAGGTCGCCTACGGGGTCAGCGACGTCCTCCGTGGCGTGATCCAGAGCGGCACCGGCACCGCGGCGGCGATCGGGCGGCCCGCCGCGGGCAAGACCGGCACCTCCCAGGGCTTCGGGGACGCGTGGTTCGCCGGCTACACCCCCGACCTCACGACGGTCGTGTGGATGGGCAACCGCGACGACAACGAGACGATCGTCGGCGAGCCCACCGGCGGGGACCTGCCCGCGCGCCTGTGGGGCGCCTACATGCGCGAGGCGCTCGAGGACGTGCCGCCGACCGACTTCCCCGCCCCGCCCGGCGGCCTCCTCGCCAACGACCTCGGCGAGATCGAGGTCGTCGAGGAGCCGGTGCCGGAGTGCGTCGAGGGCGAGGAGCTCGTCCACGCCGATCCCGACGATCCCGAGAGCCCCCTCGTCTGCGTCGCCGTCGAGCCCACCGAGGAGCCGGTGCCGGAGTGCGTCGAGGGCGAGGAGCTCGTCCACGCCGATCCCGACGATCCCGAGAGCCCCCTCATCTGCGTCGCCGCGGAGCCGGAGCCCGAGCCGGAGCCCGAGCCGGAGCCGGAGCCCGAACCGACACGGAGCCCGAGTCCGAGCCCCAGCCCGAGCCCCAGCCCAACGCCGAGTCCCTCGCCGTCCGAGCCCGACGGTGGGTCGGGCGGCGGTGGCGACGGCGGCGACGGTGACGGCGGCGAGGACTCGAGCGCGAGCGAGGCCTCCGCGGAGGGCTAGGCCGGGGCCGGGGGCCGCGGGGGCGCCGGGTCCCGCCGGTGCAGGGATGCCGGCGCAGGGCCGTCCTCACAATTGAAAACGGTTATCAGTACTGTAGGGTGGGGTGCGTTCGGGCCGCCAACGCGCGAGGGAGTGCCGTGGCCAAGCGCAGCGAGATCGCGAAGAACGACCAGCGGCGCGGGATGGTGGCGCGCGACGCAGCCGGGCGGTCCGAGCTCCCAGGGGTCGCGAAGGCGAGTTGGTGAGGGCGGGGATGCTGCGCGTCGTCGTCGTGGCCAGTGCGCCGGGTGCGGACGGGACCGGCGTCGCCGACCTCCTGCGGGTCAGTGCCGAGCCCGTCCACGCTCCGATCGCCGGGATCGTCCTCGATGCCGGGGCCGGCTCGACGCCTGCGGCCCGTGCCGCGCGGGAGCGACTGCGGTTGCACCTCCGCGCCCACGGAGGGTGCCTGTCGTGCGCCCTGCGCGGCGACCTCCGCGAGCAACTGCGGGCCGCGGCAGCCCGCGGGGCGCGCACGGCGGTCGTGGGGCTGCCCCCGGGAGTGGACCCCGCGACGCTGCTCTGCGACGGCGATGGCGACCTGCTCACCGACGCGCCGGCGACGCTCTCGAGCGTGGTCGGCGTCGTCGACGCCGCGACGCTGACGACCGACCTCACGAGCGAGGCAACCCTCGCCGAGGTGGGCGCCGCCCTCACCCGTGACGACGACCGCCGCGTTGCCGACGTCCTCATCGGCCTCGTCGAGGACGCCGACGTCGTCGCGCTCGCCGTCTCCTCCCGCCCCGGCGCCTCCGGGCATGCGCGCGGCGAGGCCCTCGTCCGCGCCCTCAACCCCACCGCCGCGGTGCTGCCGGCGGCACAGCTCGGACTCGAGGTCGCCCTCGAGGCGGCGAGCCTGCGTGGCGACGGGCCGCCGCTGCTGGCCTGGCACGGCAACGACCACCGGATCGCCCGCTCGCGGCTCGGCTCCGGGGTCGAGCTCCTGCGCTACAAGGCGCGTCGTCCCCTGCACCCCGAGCGCTTCGCGGCGCTGCTCGAGGAGCCCGACGACGACGTCGTGCGGTCGACGGGGACCCTGTGGCTCGCCACGCGCCCCGACCTCGCGATCGCCTGGGACCAGCGCGGCCCCAGCCTCGTCCTCGAGGCGGCGCACCGCTGGGTGGCCGCCGACCCGACCGGGCCGGGGCGCAGGCACCCGGAGCACGCCCAGGAGCTGACCGAGGAGTGGCATCCCTACTACGGCGACCGGGCCCAGCGCATGGCCTTCGTCGGTCTCGGGCTCGATGCCGAGGCGCTCACCGACGCCTTCGATCGGTGCCTGCTCACCGACCGGGAGCTCGCCGTCGGCGTGGAGGGCTGGGCCCACCTGCCCGACCCGCTGCCGCCGCTGCCGCTGCCGCCGGAGGACGACGCGTCGGGGACGCAGCGCACGGCCTGACGCCCCGAGCGACCGCGCGCGCGGTCCTCCCGCGTGGACTCGCCGCGCCGCGGGCCCGACCCTCCCGCGGTGCCACGACGTCGCCCCCTGGGCTCAGGACGTTGCCGGCCCGTCGTCGAGCTCGAGGCGCACGCGCTTGTTCGCCTTGCCCTTCGACTCGGTCTTCGTCACCCGCACCCGGCCGACCTCGGCGGTCGAGGCGACGTGGGTGCCGCCGTCGGCCTGCTTGTCGAGGCCGACGATGTCGATGACCCGCAGGGGGTCGATGCTCGCGGGGATGAGGTTGGCCTTCGTGCGGATGAGCGCGGGGTCGGCGTCGGCGTCGTCGCGCCCGACGAAGGCCACGAGCACGTCGCGGGCGCGGGCGATCTCCTCGTTGATGCGCCGCTCGACGCGCGCGCCGAGCTCGGTCGACATCGCGTCGAGCTCGAAGTCGAGCCGGCCCGACCCGGGTGCCATGTTCCCGCCGGTCACCGCGACGCCGAAGTCCGCCCAGATCACGCCGCAGAGCACGTGCAGCGCGGTGTGGGTGCGCATGAGGGCGAAGCGGCGCTCCCAGTCGAGCTCCCCGGCGACCTCCGCCCCCGGCTCGGGCAGGCCGTCGGGGGCCTCGAGGACGTGCCAGACCAGCGGGCCCTTGGCACGGACCTCGCGCACCGCGGCGCGGCCGCCGTGCCAGGCCAGCGTCCCCTCGTCGGGCGGCTGCCCGCCTCCTCCGGGGTAGAAGACGCTGCGGTCGAGGGCGACGGCGCCGGCGTCCTCGTCGAGGTCGACGACGCGGCCCTCGAAGGCGCGCAGGTAGGCGTCGGTGGCGTAGAGGCGGTCGGTGGGCT
>SLNF01000077.1 GCA_007133145.1 Nitriliruptorales bacterium | reverse complement strand
AGCTACCTGCTCACGTTCCTCTGCGCGGTGTACTCCTTCCACCACATCGAGGAGCCCGGACGGCCGAAGGCCTTCCTCTCGCTCATGCTCCTGCTGCAGGCCGGCATGGCGGGGACGTTCATCGCCTTCGACCTCATCCTCTTCTTCGTGTTCTGGGAGCTCGTGCTCGTGCCGATGTACTTCATGATCGGCATCTGGGGCGGGCCGAACCGGCAGTACGCCGCGATCAAGTTCTTCCTCTACACGCTCTTCGGCAGCGTCTTCATGCTCGTGGCCTTCCTCGCGGTGTACTTCGCCGCGCCCGAGCGCACCTTCGACCTCGTCGCGCTGCAGCAGTACGGCGCCGCCGGCGAGTTCGCGATCGGCTTCCAGCGCCTCGCCTTCCTCGGCATGTTCCTCGGGCTGGCGATCAAGGTGCCGATGTGGCCGTTCCACACCTGGCTGCCCGACGCCCACACCGAGGCGCCGACGGTCGGCAGCGTGCTCCTGGCCGGGATCCTCCTGAAGATGGGGACCTACGGGTTCGTGCGCATCGCCCTGCCGGTGCTGCCCGACGCCGCGGTGGAGTACGCCCCGCTCATCGCCGTGCTCGCCGTGATCGCGATCATCTACGGCGCGCTGGCCTGCCTCGCGCAGTCCGACCTCAAGCGCCTCATCGCCTTCAGCTCGGTGGGGCACATGGGCTTCGTCATGCTCGGCATCGCCACGCTCACCCCGCTGGGCATCAACGCCGCGATCTTCGGCATGGTCGCCCACGGGATCATCACCGGGATGCTCTTCTTCCTCGCCGGCACGATCAAGGAGCGCTACCACACGCGTGAGATCGCCGCGCTCGGCGGGGGCATGCTCAAGACGACGCCGCGCCTCGGCGCGGTGCTCGGCCTCGTCGCGATCGCGAGCCTCGGCCTGCCCGGCCTCGCGGGGTTCTGGGGCGAGATCCTCGCGCTGCTCGCCGCGTTCAACCCCGCGCCGGAGCTCGTCGCCGCCGGCTGGCTCACGCTCTACCGCGTCCTCGTCGTCTTCGGCGCGGTCGGCACGGTGCTCACCGCCGGCTACTTCCTCTGGATGATGCAACGGGTCCTCATGGGCGAGCCCCCCGAGCGCTGGGTGGCCGCGCCGCCGGAGGACGTCGGCCCGATCGAGTGGGGGGCCTGGGCGCCGCTGCTCGTGCTCACCGTCGCGCTCGGGCCGCTGCCGTTCCTCGTCACGGCGATCACCGACGCCGACGTGACCGCGATCATGTCGGCCTTCGGGACGTAAGGAGCCGCGGTGGCCGACCTCGCCAGCGACCCGACGACCGTCGACCTCTTCGCGCTCGCGCCGGAGCTCGCCGTCGTCGTCGCCGCGCTGCTCATCCTCCTCGTCGAGCTCGCGCTGCCCGGTGAGCGCAAGCGCTACGTCAACCTCATCGGGCTGGTCGGCGTCGTCGTCGCGCTCGCCCTGGTTGCGGCGCTGTGGGCCGACATCGACGGCGGCCAGCGCGCGGCCTTCGGCAACGCCTTCGTCGTCGACACCTACGCGCTGCTCTTCAAGGGCCTCTTCCTCTCCGTCGCCCTCTTCGTCCTCCTGTTGTCCTACCGCTACTTCTCGGAGTTCCGGACCTACCAGGGGGAGTACTACGTCCTCCTGCTCGGGTCGTTCGTCGGCATGATGCTCATGGTCAGCGCCCGCGACCTCGTCATGCTCTTCGTCGCCCTCGAGCTCGTGTCGATCCCCGGCTTCGTCATGGCGGGGCTACGCAAGTTCGACCTGCGCTCGAACGAGGGGGCGCTGAAGTTCTTCGTCATGGGCGTGCTGTCGGCGGCGATCCTGCTCTTCGGGATGTCGGTCGTCTACGGCGTGACCGGCACGACCGACCTCGCCGGCATCGCCGTCGCGCTCGAGACGACCGAGCGGCTGCCGCTCCTGCTCGCCGCGGTGCTCTTCGTCATCGTCGGCTTCGCCTTCAAGATCAGCGCGGTGCCGTTCCACTTCTGGGCGCCCGACACCTACCAGGGCTCGCCGGTGCCGGTCACCGCGTTCCTCTCGGTGGCCTCGAAGGCCGCGGGCTTCGCCGGCCTGCTCCAGGTGACCTTCGTCGCCTTCGCCCCGCTCGCCGAGGTGTGGGCGCCGGTGCTCGGCATCCTCGCGATCCTCACGATGTCGCTCGGCAACCTCCTCGCGCTCCAGCAGACCAACGTCGTCCGGCTGCTCGCCTACTCCTCGATCGCCCACGCCGGGTACATGCTCGTGCCCTTCGGCGTGGTCACCGCCGCCGACCCCGCGCTCAACAGCGACGCCTTCCGTGCGGTGCTCATCTACCTCATCGCCTACGCGGTGATGAACTCCGGGGCCTTCGCCGCGGTCACCGCCGTCACGCGCAGCCAGCCCAGCCGACTCGTCGCCGACTACGCCGGGCTCGGGCGGCGCTCACCGGGCCTGGCCGCGGCGCTGTCGGTCTTCCTGCTCTCCCTCGGCGGGGTGCCCCCGCTCGTGGGGATCTGGGCGAAGTTCTTCGTCTTCAGCGTCGCCGTCGAGGCGGGCACGGCCTTCGGGCTCGTCCTCGCCATCGCGGTCGTGCTCAACACCGTCGTCGCGATGTTCTACTACCTCGCCCTCGTGCGGACGATGTGGATGGACACCCCGACGGTCGCTGAGCCCGTCGCCCCCGGCAAGGCGCTCGGCTTCGCCGTCGGCGGGCTCGCGTTGCTCACCGTCGGGCTCTTCCTCGGCATCGGCGTGTTCACCGACCTCGCCGGGGCCTCCACGCTCGTCGCTGCCGGGTAGGGCCGTCGCGGCGATTCTCGCCTCGCCGCGACGGTCTCGGCGCCGTCGCGTCGTTGCCGGTGCCGCTGCGGCGGTCACCGTGCGGCCGCGGGTCCGGGCGCGGCCGCGCCAGAGCGGGCGGGCAGGTGGGTCCAGCCCCGATCGTGGGTACCCTCGGGGGTAACGGGCGCGTCGCCGACGCGCAAGGACGACGAGGAAGGTGACCACCGAGGATGCCCAACCGCCTCAAGACCGTCGCGTTGCTCGGGCTGCTCAGCGGCCTGCTGCTGTGGGCCGGCTCGTTCTTCGAGGGCGGGCTTGCGATCGCGCTCGTGCTCGCGCTCGCGATGAACTTCGGCTCGTACTGGTTCAGCGACAAGATCGCGATCAGGATGGCGCGCGCCGAGCCCGCCGACGAGGCGAGCTACCCCTGGTATCACGCGATGGTGCGCGACCTCTCCCAGCGCGCCGGCCAGCCGGCCCCGCGGCTCTACGTCTCGCCCTCGCCCCAGCCCAACGCCTTCGCGACGGGGCGCAACCCGCGCAACGCCGCGGTGTGCGTCAACCGGGGTCTCATTGAGCTCCTCGACCGTGACGAGATGGAGGGCGTGCTCGCGCACGAGCTCAGCCACGTCTACAACCGCGACATCCTCATCGGCAGCGTCGCCGCGGCGATCGCCGCCGCGGTGACCTTCCTCGCGCGCTTCGCCCTCTTCTTCGGCGGGCGCGACGGCGACGCGAACCCGCTCGCGCAGATCATGCTCATCCTCCTCGCGCCGATCGCGGCGATGATCATCCAGTTCGCCGTGACCCGCAGCCGCGAGACCCAGGCCGACACCGCCGGCGCGGAGCTCTCGGGCAAGCCCCTCGCGCTCGCCCGTGCGCTCGAGAAGCTCGAGTCGGGCGGCCGCCAGCTCGCCCGCCGCGGGGTCGGTGGCACGCCCGCGGAGTCGCCGAACTCGGCGTACTCCTCGCTCTACATCTCCGCGCCCTTCGGTGGCCTCGCCCGCGGCGGGCTGTCGAGCGCCTTCCGCACCCACCCCCGCACCGAGGACCGCGTCGCCAACCTCGAGCGCATCGCCCGACGGATGGGCCAGCTGCGCTGAGCCGCCGTCGAGGCCCGACTGCGCTGCCGGCCCGCCTCGAGCTCACCACCGCGCCGTCGCCCCCGGGTCCCCCGCCGGGGGCGACCGGCGCCCCTACTTGTAGTTCGTGAAGCGCAGCGGCAGCCCCTGGTCGTTGTTGCGCAGCAGCGCCTGGCATTCCTGCAGGGCGTCCTTCGACTTGCTCGAGATGCGCAGCTGGTCGCCCTGGATCGCCGGCTGGACCTTGAGCTTCGAGGCCTTGATCTGCTTGACCATCGCCTTGGCCTTCTCCTCGGGGATGCCGTGGACGAGGCCGACGTCGAGACGGTAGGTCCCGCCCGAGGCGGGCGCGGGCCGGCCGTGGTCGAGCGCCTTGAGGCTGACCTTGCGCTTGACGAGCTTCTCCTTGAGCACGTCGAGGGCGGCGTCGACGCGCTCCTCGCTGTTGGCGGTGATGACGATGCCGTCCCCCGACCATGCGACCTCGGCGCCGGTGCCCTTGAAGTCGAAACGCTGGGCGAGCTCCTTGCGCGCCTGGTTGATCGCGTTGTCGACCTCCTGGCGGTCGGTCTCGGCGACGACGTCGAAGCTGGACTGGGCCATCGCTGTCCTCCTGCTCGGTTGACGTTGCAGCCTATCGAGGGGGCCCGTAGCATTCCGCAGGCCCGGTGGGATGCCCGAGTGGCCAAAGGGAGCGGCCTGTAAAGTCGCCGGCTTACGCCTACGAAGGTTCGAATCCTTCT
>SLNF01000069.1 GCA_007133145.1 Nitriliruptorales bacterium | reverse complement strand
CGGGCTGCTCGCCGGTGCCGACGTGCTCGCCGTTGAAGAGCATCGGGGCCTCGTCCTTCTCCCCCTCCCCGATGACGACGACCCCGTCCATCGTCACGTCGTGCAGCGCCTGGCGCATCGCATCGACCGCGGCACCGTCGCCGGACTCCTTCTCGTTGCGACCCATCCACCGGCCCGAGGCGAGAGCGGCGACCTCCGTGGCGCGGACGAGTTCGAGGGCGAGGTCGCGGGCGGGCTGGTCGTGGTCGTGTGCCATGGTGGGCCTCCTGTGGACGGGCGGGGAGCCTACCGCGCGACACGGTCAGGCCAAGGGGTCCCCGGTCCCCGCTGGAGGGCCACCGCAGGCCGTGTGCGGGAGACGGCCGGCGGAGCTCAGCGCTCGAGGGCGTGGCCTCCCGCCCACGAGCCGACGCCCCCGGGTGGCGGCGCGAGCGCGGTGTAGTCACCACCGGCCTCGGCGAGGCTGCGCAGCGCGTCGGCCTCGACGCCGACGCGGTCGGACAGCCCGCCGAAACGGTCGAAGAGCCGCTTGAGGTAGCGCACAGTGTCAGGGTCGTTGCCGGCGATCTGCGCGCCGAGGTCGCGGGCCGCGGCCAACGCGGTGCCGTCGGCGACGACGTGCTGGACCAGGCCGATGCGCGCGGCCTCCTCGGCGGTGATCGTCCGCGCGGTGAGCACGAGATCCTTCGCCGCGCCGAGGCCGACGAGCCCGACGAGCTTGGCCGCGCCAACGGGCTGGCCGAGCGCCGCGCCGGGGAAGCGGAACGTCGCGGTGGTGTCGGCGACGCGGAGGTCACAGGCGGCGGCAAGTTCGGCGCCGCTGCCGATGCAGGGACCCGTGACGGCAGCCAGCGTCGGCGTGGGACTCGTCGCGAGCGCCTCGAAGAGCGCCCCGGAGAGCTCCATGCGACGCACCGTCGCCGGGCCGTCGAGGTCCTCCTCGACATCGGCACCGGCGGAGAACGTCGCCCCCACGCCGGTGAGGATGATCGCGCCGACGTCCTCGGCCGCGACGGCCTCGCCGAGGGCGTCGAGCAGCTCGCCGAGCAGCGCGGTGTTGAGCGCGTTGCGCTGCGCGGGGCGTTCGAGGCGGATCGTGCGGACCTGCTCGTAGGTCGTGACGGCGAGGTGCGACATCGCGGGCTCCTCGGAGGACGGCACGCCGACGGCTGCGCGCCTCGGCGGAGCCCCCGAGGGTAGCCGCGGTCGTCAGCCGAAGCCGATGAAGCCCACGGCCGCGTCGTCCTCACTCGCGAGCACGAGGCGCTCGTCGGGCACGTCGGGCAGGACCTCGGCGAGGTAGGACTCGACCGCCTCCTCGACGCCGACGTCGCGGCCGAGCCGCTCGGAGCGGAACCACTTGTGCTCGATGACCTCGTGGAAGAGCTCCACGGGCTCGAGCTTGGCCCATAGCGTCTCTGGCACCGACTCGACGATCGGCTCGAAGACCTCGGTGAGCCAGTGGTGCGCGGCCACCGATTCCGGCAGGCTCCGCCCGAGGCGGCTCTCGACCGCCGCGCGGAAGTTCGAGAGGTCGTTGAGCAGGCTGCGGGCCTGGTTCTCCTGGGCCTGCAGGCCGGTGAGGGTCAGCAGCCGCCGGCGGTGGTGGCCCTGCTCGGTGACTGAGGTCCGCAGCCGCAGGGACTCCCCGCCCTCGGTCGCGAGCAGCTCGACCTCGTCGACGGCGAAGCCGAGCTCGTTGAGTCGGCGCAGCCGCGCGTCGATCTTGTAGCGCTCATCGGGACCGATGAGCTCCTCAGTCGTGAGCTCGTGCCACAGCAGTTCGTAGCGCTCAGCGAGCCGCTCGGCGGTCTCGACGGGATCGGGGTCGGGCGGCAGGTCGAGCTCGGCCTGGAGGTCCATGAGCCCGCCGACGACGTTGGTCTGGGTGATCTCGAGGTCGGCCCGGCGCTGCCCGTCGGTGAGGCTCGGGTGGTACTCCCCGGTCTCGAGGTCGACGATGTAGGCGGCGAGCGCGCCGGCGTCGCGGCGGAAGAGTGTGTTCGACAGCGAGCAGTCGCCCCAGTAGAAGCCGAGGAGGTGGATGCGCACGAGCAGCATCGCGAGCGCGTCGAGGAGCCGATCGTGCAACCCCCGGAGATCCTCCTCGGGCGCGGTCGGCGGACGACGGTGGGTGAACAGCGTGCGGTAGGGCAGCGAGTAGTCGAGGTAGCGGGTGATGAGGACGTCCTCGAGCGGGCCTTCCTCGGTGCGCGGCCCCGAGCGGCTCACGATGCCGACGGCCTCGACGACCGGCAGCGACTCGAGGGCCATGCGTCGCAGCATGTCGTACTCCCGCGCGCAGACCCGCGCGGGGAGTTCCTTGAGGGCGTAGAGCGCGTCGTCGTAGGCGACGAAGCGGACGACGTGGCGGTGCACCCCACGGGCGACCTCGACGAGTCGGCCGCCCTCCCAGGTGTCGAGGGGGCGGTCCCAGTCGAGGTCGAGGAAGTCGGGGTGCCCCGCGCGCGTGCGCAGCCGCAGTCCCTGGCGAGGCATGACCATGATCCCGGCAGCGTAGCGGTCCCCCGCCGGCGTCGTGGCAACGGACCGCAGGCACGACCGGGGGCGGTGCAGTCGCCAAGAGTTCACCTGCCCGCCAACGACCGTGCAGACTGGGGGCACCCGGTGCGTGCCGGACCGGCGCACACTGTCGACATGAAGCGAGTGGCATCGGTGAGCGAGTACCCCGACCCGCTGGCGTGGCTCGAGGCCGAGCGACGCGAGCCCGGCGGCTCACGCGTGGGCTTCCGCGAGCAGCTCGACGATATCGATCGTCTCCTCGTCGAGGCCGGCGAGCTCGTCGCCTCGACGGTCGCGCCGATCACCGCGGCCTTCCTCGAGGCCGACCATCAGGCCGCGCAGGCGATGATCGCCCGCGCGCCGGTCGTCGACCGCCGCTGCAGCCAACTCGAGGAGGCCTGCTACGTCCTCCTCGCACGACAGTCGCCGGTTGGTGGGGACCTGCGCCACGTCGTCGCGGTGCTGCGCTCCGTGGCCGACGTTCAGCGCTCCGGCTACCTCCTCACCCACGTCGCGGAGTCGCTCACGTGGGTGCACCCGCCGTCGATGCCCGACGAGCTCCGCGAGACGATCGCCGGGCTCGGCGCCGTCGCCGAGGAGGTCTTCCGCGGTGGCGTCGACGCCTGGCGCAACCACGACGCGCTGGCCTCGACCGAGCTCGAGCGCCGAGACGACGAAGCCGACCTCCTGCAGAAGGTGCTCCTCGGCGCCCTCTACACCGGCAAGCAGTCCGTCGAGGAGGCCGTGAGCCTCGCGCTCATCGCCCGCTACTACGAGCGGGTCGCCGACCACGGCGTGGAGATGGCGCGGCAGGTCGCCTACTTCCTCACCGGCGACCGCCCGGCCGAGTCCGAGCCCGACGACGACTGAGCCGGAGGCCTAGCCCGTCTCGTAGGGCCGCTCGTCGCCGACGAGGTGGCGCAGCCGCGCGACGCCCTCCTCGGGCCCGGTGCAGACGAGGCGGTCCCCGGCGGCAAGCACCTGCGCGCCGCGGGGCCGGTAGCGCCAGACGTCGCCGCGCTCGATCGCGAGGACGTACATCCCCGTCGCGGTCTCCAGCGAGAGCTCCTTGAGGCTGCGGCCCTCCGCTTCGCTGCCGGCGGCGACCGCGGCGTCGGCGACGATCTCGTCGGCCTCGGCGAGCGCCGCGGCGATGACGGGGTGCGGCTCGTCGCTGCCCTCGATGACGCGCGTCATCTCCTTCGCGGCGTCGGCGATGCGCTCCGAGGCCTGCCCGAGCTGGAGCAGCCCGCGCAGCTCGTCGACCTCGCCGGGGTCGAGGTCGGCGGCGGCGCGCAGCGTCCAGCGCAGCAGCTCCGCGTAGAGCTCGTCGCAGCGGTCCTCCGCCCGGGAGGCCTCCCGGGCCAGGCCGAGGTCGCGCAGGAGGATCGCCGAGTAGGCGAGGCCGATCGCGACCTCGGCGGCGTTCTTCAGCTCGACGAGGAGGTCGACGGCGCGGTCGAGGTTGCTGAGGCGCCCTGCTTCCACCGGCGGGGCGAGCCCGTAGGCTCCCCCGCCGGCCATCTCCCGCAGGAGGTCGATGCCCTCGAACGGCCCCTGGACGAGGAGGACGTCGCCGTCCTGGAGGACCTCATCGCCGCCGGGGCCGTAGCGGTAGTCGACGTCGCGACGGATCGCGATGACCCACATGCCCGTCTCGGCCGGCAGAGCGAGGTCGGCGAGGCTGCGGGTGGCCATCGTGTTGCCCTCGCGCAGCTTCACCCGCGCGGTGACCTCTTCGGCGTGGCGCAGGTCGTCGCGCAGCTCGCCAGGCACGCCGAGGTCGCGCAGGACGACACGGGCGATGTCCTCGGCAGCGTCGCCGATCTCCTCGACGGCGTTGGCCAGGCCAAGGATCGCCGCCATACGCTCGGCGTCCTCCGGCGCCCGCGCGGCGAGCATCGAGCCGACGCGCATCTCGTGGACCGTCGCGTCCATGCGGTCCTCGAGCTTGATGACCTCCCGCGCGAGGTCGGCGTCGTCGAAGAACACCGCGGCGTAGGCGAGGTCGACCATGAGCTCGGAGGCGTCCTTGGCCTCGACGAGCAACTCCT